>JASIAN010000173.1 GCA_030042035.1 Alphaproteobacteria bacterium
AGGCCGCCGCCGCGCCGGCACGCATCGCCTCGTGCGAGGCGTCGGCGATGAGGTCGGCCAGCTGGTCGAGGCGGCGGCGCTGGCGCAGCCGTTCCGCCGTCGCGGCCGCTCCTGCAGCGGAACCAACAAAGCCGTCCCAGCGCCACAACCGGCCGTCCCGGTCGACCAGGCACTGGCCGGCGACCAGCAGTTTCTGGAGGCGCCAGCCATCGGCGCTGTCGTTCACGACGCCGGCATGGGCGAGATGGCGAGCCAGCACCGCCGGCGCCGCAACCGAGGCGGCAAGCGGCTGCGCGCCGTCGGGCAGCGGCGGCGCGATCAGCGGCGCTAATTCCCGCCAGCCGGTCATGCCGCCGTCGCCGACATCGGCGTCGTCCAGCATCGGCGCCGCCAGCTCGCCGTCAAACGCCGCCGCGGTTGCCGCCTCGAAACCCGGCGGGACTTTCAGCTGCGCCAGGATCGAGGCGGCGCCGGCCGGCGCCGCCGCTGGCTCCAGAATGCGCAACAGCGCATCGGCCTCCGCTTTCAGCCGCGTCAGCACGCGGTCGGCTGCATTAGCGCTCTCGATCGCTGCGGCCTCGCGCGACTGGCAGATCGACAGCGCTTCGCCCACCTCCACCGCGATCCGCCGGGCCGCGTCGATCGCACCCGCCGTCTCGCGAGCTGCCGCCGCGGCCGCAGCGATCGTCTCGGCCGGGACGATCGCGGCGAGCGCCGCGGCCCGTCGGCGCTCGGCGTCGTCCAGTCGCGCCGCCAGCTGCTCGCGGCGATCGGCGATCTCGCGACGCTGGCGTTCCAACGCGGCGCGACGTACGTCGCCGGCAGCGCACGCTTCGGTCATCTGCTGTAAGCCGGTTTCGGCGGCGGCGATGGCTGCCGCGCCGTCCACCTGCTGCTGCGTCGCGCCGGCACGCTCGCGCTCCAGCGCTGCGCCCGCCGCCTCGATCTCGCAATGCTCGGCGGCGAGGCGAGCGAGGGCAGCCTCGGCGTCGGCAAGGCGCTCGGCTTCGCGGTCGAGATCGGCGGCGAGCTGCGCCAGCCGCCGTTCGGCCTCGGCGTGCGCGGCAACCGCCCGGTCGAGTTCGGCGGCCAGCGCGTCATCGGCATGCAACAGATTCTGCCGCGCCGCCGCAGCTATCGCTTGGGTGCGCCGCAACTCCGGCAGTTCGGCCTCCGCTGCGGCACGCATGCGCTGGCGGGCAAGCGCCGCTTCGAGCGCCGCCGCCAGGTCGCGTTCGGCGGCGCGCAACGCGGCGGCAAATTTCTCGGCGGCCGCGGCGGCGTCGCGCCAGCGCGCCGCCAGCAATTGTACTTCGCAGCGGCGCATCTGCTCGCCGAGCCGGCGGTAGCGCTGCGCCTGGCGGGCCTGCTTCTTCAGCATCTCGATCTGCGCCGCCAGCGTCGCGACGACATCGTCGATCCGCGCCAGATTGTCCCCGGCCGCCTCGAGCTTCAGTTCGGCCTCGCGGCGCCGCGCGTGCAGCCCGGCGGTGCCGGCCGCCTCGTCGAGCAGCAGGCGGCGCTCGCCCGGCTTCGCGGCAATGAGCGCCCCGATCCGCCCCTGGCCGACCAGCGCCCCCGAATGTGGCCCCGATGCGGCATCGGCAAACAGCAGCTGCACATCGCGGCCGCGCACGTCCCGGCCGTTGATGCGGTATTCCGACCCGGCGCCGCGCGTGATTCGCCGCACGACCTCGATCGTCGCTGCGTCATTGAAGGCGAACGGCGCGTCGCGCGCGCTGTTGTCGAGCACCAGCCTGACTTCGGCGAGATTGCGCGCCGGCCGGGCCGCCGCCCCGGCGAAAATCACATCGTCCATCTCGCCGCCGCGCAGCCGCCGCGCCGAGGCCTCGCCCATGACCCAGCGCAAGGCCTCGACGAGGTTCGATTTGCCGCAGCCGTTGGGGCCGACGATGCCGGTCAGCCCCGGCTCGATCGCCAGCTCGATCGGATCGACAAACGATTTGAAGCCGGCAAGGCCGAGCCGCTCGATATGCATCAGCGCGGCCCCGGTGCAGCGGCCGGCGTTACGATTTGGCGGCGGCCGCGGCGATCTCCTGGTTCAACGCCGCGACGGTCGGGTCGCCTTCGAATTTCTTGCCGTTTATGAAAAAGGTCGGGGTGGCGTCGACGCCGAGTTGCTGCGAGGCGACGAGGCGGCTGTCGGTGACCTCGTTTTCGAGCTGCTTGTTGGCGAGACAGGCGGTGAATTCGCTGCTGCCGATCCCGGCGAGCTTGGCGATGCGGCCCAACGCGGCGCGCCAGTCCGGCCCCGGCACCCATTCCGGCTGGCTCGCAAACAGCGTCTTGACCAGCGGGTAATAGCGCTGCGGCGAGACGCAGCGCGCCAGCACCTCGGCCGCCAGCGCCTCGCCGTCGAGCGGGAAGTCGCGCATGACGAGCTTCGCCTTGCCGGTATCGATCCATTTCTTCTCGATCTCGGGCAACACCTCGTGTTCGAAATGCGCGCAATGCGGGCAGGTGAGCGAGGCGTATTCGATGATCGTGACCGGCGCCTTCGGGTTTCCCAGGATGCGGTCCTGCGGGCTGAGCGCCAGCAGCCCGGCGGCTTTGCCGGCATCAACCTTCGCGGCCGGCGCCTGCGCGGCCGCCGGCAGACCGGCGGCGAGCGTCGCAGCGACCAAAACGGCAAACCAGATTTCCCGCATTGGACCCTTCCTTACACCAAATATTGATTCTAATTGCTTGCATCCGGCGGTGCAACGATGGCATTCGGCCGCAGCTAATTCCGGCAGTCAGTCCCCCGGCGCGCGTCGAACTGGCGCAACAACCCGGCCGCCGGTCGCGGGCGAAAATTTACGGTGAGGAGAATCGGGCGTGCTAGGCTCGCCGATCGGATCGGCGGCAGGCGAAACATGAAAGTCATCGTGATCGGCGCCGGCGTCGTCGGCGCGGCGGTTGCCTATCGGCTGGCCGAAGCCGGCGCGGCGGTGACGGTGCTGGAAGCGACGCGCATTGGCGGCGGCACCTCCGGCATCAGCTTTGCCTGGACCAACGCGCACCGAAAGCCGCCGAAGCCCTACCATGATCTGAATGTCGCGGGCATGACGGCGCACGCCGCGCTGGCCGACGAATTCGGCGGGGCGCCGTGGCGGCACGGCGGCGGCAGTCTCGAATGGGTGGCCGAATCCGAGCGCGAGGCGCAGGCCGACAATGTCGCGCGGCTGCGCGCCTGGGGCTATGCCGCGGAGTGGATGACGGCGCGCGAGGCGCTGGACCTGGAGCCCGACATCGACAGGGCGGCGATCGGCGACGCGCCAGTCGCCTATTTCCCGGACGAAGGCTGGCTCGATCCGGTCCCCTATGCGCATGCGATGCTGGCCGCCGCGCAGCGCCGCCACGATGCCGCTGTCGTCTGCGGCGCCCGCGTCGTCGATCTCGTCATGGTTGGCGACCGCGTCACCGGCGTGCGGCTTGCCGACGGCGCGCGGCACGAGGCCGACATCGTCGTCAACTGCGCCGGCCGCTGGACGAACGAGGCGACGCGCGACGCCGGCCTGCATCTGCCGCTGGCGCCGACCGTCGGGTTTCTCGCGTTTACGCCGCCGGTTGCCACCGGCATCGGCCGCGTCGTCCACAGCCCGATCATCAACCTTCGCCCCGACGGCGGCGGGCGGCTGATGCTGCATTGGAGCCCCTTCGACGCGGCGATGCAGCTCGACCCGCCGCTCGCCCCGTCACTGCCGCAGGCGCGCGACCTTGTGCGCCGCGCCCGCCGGCTGCTGCCGTCGATCGGCGAGGTCGAAGCGGAAGCCGTGCGCATCGCGGTACGGCCGATCCCCGCCGACCAGGTGTCGGCGGTCGGGCCGATGCCGCGAATCTCGGGCTACTATATCGTCGTCACGCATAGCGGCGTGACGCTGTCGCCGTTTCTCGGCGCTGCGGTCGCTGACGAGATCGTCCGCGGCCGGCAGCGACCGGAACTCGCTTCCTTCCGCCCCGCGCGCTTCTTTAATTGATTTAATTGATCGAAAGCTCCGACGTCGGGGGTCAATCGTCGGCAGCGGCGACGGCCGGCTGAACCGCCGCAGCCGCCGGCCGCTCAGGGCCAGACACACGTACCAGCAGCAACATCGGCAGCGACAGCAGCACAACAACCATCATCAGCGCAAAATCGTCATTGTAGCTGATCATCGCCGCCTGGCGGGTCACCTCGGCGTTGAGCGCGGCAATCCCCGACGGCGCGCTGAGGCTGAAGAGCGGGCCAAGAAAGTGGCTTTGCATTAGCGGGTTGTCGGGGCGCAGCCCTTCAATGAGGCTCGAGTGGACGATCTGCGTGTTGCGCGTCAACTGGGTTTCGAGGATCGAGATGCCGATGCTGCCGCCGAGCATGCGCATCAGCGCGCGCAGTGCGGTGCCCTGCGACATGATGTGGGGCGGCAGTGTCGACAGCGCCAAGAGGTTAAGCGGCACGAATGTCAGGCCGAGCCCGAAGCCCTGCGCCAGCCCGGCAAAGATGATCGGCCACGATCCCATGTAAAGCGAAAATCCAGTCATCTGGTAGAGCGATGCCCCGGTCAGCAAAAACCCGATCAGGATGAACAGGCGATTGTCGATCCGGTTGACCGTGCGGCCGACGAATATCATCGCCGCCATCGTGCCGAGGCCGCGCGGCGCCATCATCCATCCGGCATCGAACACGGGATAGTTCATCAAGTCCTGCATCATCGACGGCAACAGCGCCAGCGTGCCGCTGAGAATGACGCCGACGGCAAACATCAATAGGCTGCCGGCAACGAAATTCGGGCTCTTCAGCAATTCCCGATTGACGAACGAGCGTTCGCCAGTCGTCCCGGTATGCACGATCAGCAAATAGAAGCACAGCACCGCAACCGCCGCCTCAACCCAGATTTCGGTCGAGTGGAACCAGTCGTTGATGGCGCCGCGGTCGAGCATGAGTTGCAGCGCGCCGATGGCGATGCTGAGCGTCGCGAAACCGAACATGTCGAACGGGTTGCGCCGGGCGCCGCGGTTGTAACGGATGAAAAAGAACACACCGAGGGCGCACAGCGTGCCGACCGGCAGGTTGATATAAAAGCACCAGCGCCAGTCGAAATTCTGCGTCAGCCAGCCGCCGAGCGTCGGGCCGATAATCGGCCCCATCATCGCGCCCATGCTGAAGATCGCCATCGCCTGGCCGTGCTTCTCGCGCGGATAGACGGAATAGAGCGTCGCTTGGCCGAGCGGCACGAGGCCGGCGCTGCACACGCCTTGGAGGCCGCGATAGAGCACCAGTTGCGGCAGGCTCTCGGCGGCGCCGCACAAGGCCGACGCGAAGGTGAACCCGATCACCGAGGCGAGAAACAGGTATTTGACGCCGAGCCGGTCGGCGAGCCAGCCGACGAGCGGCATCGCGATCGCGGCGCAGACGATGTACGACGTCAGCACCCACGAGATTTCGTCCTGCGATGCCGACATCGCGCCCTGAATGTGCGGCAGGCAGACATTGGCGATCGTCGTGTCGAGCCCCTGCATGACGCAGGCGCAGATGACCGTCGCGGTGATGGCGCCGCGGTTGAGCGACCGCGGTTCGGCCCGGTTGCCATTCACGCCGGCTGCTCGATCGCGGCGGCCAGCGCCTGGCAGATGTGCTCCAGCGTCGCGGTCGCGGTCGCGATCTCATCGTCGGTGAGGCCGGCGAGCGTCCGCTGCCGGATCTGCTGCGACACCACCTCGACCCGCTCGACCGTCGCCCGCCCGAGCGGCGTCAGCACGATCGTCTTTGCCCGCCGATCTCCGGCATCTTCCCGCCGTTCGATATGCCCCGACGCCTGCAGCGCGTCGAGCAGGCGGACGACGGAAGAACTGTCGAGCGACAACGAGGCCGCCAAATCCTTCTGGCGCATCGGCGCCGGAGCGCGCGCGAGATGGATGAGGGGCAGCCATGTCGCCTCGGTCAGCCCGAACGGCTGCAACCGCACATCGACGGCGCGGCGCCACTGCCGGCCGGTATGCGCGATGAGCGTCGGAAAGGCCTGACGTTGCTGCGCCCGGGATCGATGACTAGCCATTTAATGACAATGCAACTATTCCAGGCGCGCCGTCCAGCGCCGAGATCGCATGGCTGCCCCGGGCGATTGCGGGAGGTGACGGATGCGATCGCGCGTCAGTCCGACGGCTGCAACGGATCGGAAAGGCGGCGGCGGCGGGCGGCGGCTGCGACCGTATTGGCCAGGAGACAGGCGATCGTCATCGGCCCGACGCCGCCCGGCACCGGCGTGATGGCGCCGGCAACCTCGCGCGCCGCCGCGAAATCCACGTCGCCGACGAGGCGCGTGCCGCCGTCCTCGGCCGCGATGCGGTTGATCCCGACGTCGATGACGAGCGCGCCGGGCTTGATCCACGCGGCCTTGACCATCGCCGGCCGCCCGACCGCCGCGACGACGATGTCGGCGGCGCGGCAAACCGCGGCGAGGTCGCAGGTTTTCGAGTGGGCGATCGTGACCGTGCAATCGGCCGCCAGGAGCAGCGCCGCGACCGGCCGACCGACGATCTGCGAACGGCCGAGTACGACCGCCGCGGCGCCTGCGAGGTCCGCCCGCACGCTGCGCAGCAACAGCATGACGCCCCGCGGCGTGCACGGCACGAGGCCCGGCACGCCGCTCCACAACCGTCCGACATTGACCGGGTGAAACCCGTCCACGTCCTTTGCCGGGTCGATTGCCGCGATGACCGCGCGCGCCTCGATCGCCGGCGGCAACGGCAGCTGCACGAGGATGCCGTCAACCCGATCGTCAGCGTTGAGGCCGGCGATCAGGTCGAGCAGCGCCGCCGGCGGCGTATCCGCGGCGAGGCGGTGCTCGAACGAGGCGATGCCGGCGGCGGCGCAGGCGCGCGCCTTGCTGCGCACATAGACGGCGCTCGCCGGATCGTCGCCGACCAGCACCGCCGCGAGGCCCGGCACGACACCGTGGCGCGCTTGCAACTCGGCGACCGCCGCGGCGACCTGCCGGCGCAGCGCGGCGGCGATCGCTCGGCCATCAATGAGCTGAGCTTCGGCCATTGCGGCGGCCCTATTGTGCGGCTTGGTGGAGATAGGCGAGCAGGTCGGCAATCTCGCGGTCGTCGTCGATGCCCGGAAAGGCCATGCGGTTGCCCGGCATGAACCGCCCCGGGTTTCTGACAAAACCCGTCAGCGTCTTGTCAGTCCAGACGATGCCGGAATGCTGCATCGCGGCCGAATAAGGGAAATCGTCCCAGGTGCCGGCCTCGCGGCCGAAAATGCCGTGCAGATCGGGGCCAACCTTCGTGCCGGCGCCGGCCGCGACGTTGTGGCAGATCGCGCAGCGGGAAAAGATCGCCCGGCCGGCGGTGACGCTCGCCGCCGCGGCCGGCTGTGCCATCGCCGCGATCGCCAGCGCCGCCATCGCGATCCGCCCGGCCAATTCCGTCTCCGTCAAATCGTCGTGACCAGGTTGCGCAGCGCCTCGCCGCGGACGAAGCGGTTGAGGTTGTCGGCGATCTCGGCGAGCCGGCGCCGCCCGGTGCCCTCGGTCCAGCCGGAATTGTGCGGTGTCACGATGACGTTGGACAGTTCATGGAACGGATGGCGCGAACCGCGACAGTTCGGCTCCTCCGCGCTCGGGTAGCGCCACCAGACGTCGATCGCGGCGCCACCGAGCCGGCTCCCGCGCAGCGCCGCATAGAGCGCATCTTCATCGACAACCGGGCCGCGCGCGATATTGATCAGGAACGCCGTCGGCTTCATCAGCGCCAGGCGGCGGGCGTCGATGAGGCCCGTCGTTTCCGGCCCCAGCGCGGTGCACAGCGCAACCGTGTCGCATTGCGGCAGCATCGCATCGAGCTCGGCCAACGGATAGACGCGCTCGACGCCGGGATCGGCCTCGCGCGGCGTGCGGTTGGCGGCGAGGATGCGGACGCCGAACGGCGCGGCGCGCCGCGCGACCTCGCGGCCGACCCGGCCGTAGCCGACAATGCCGAGCGTCGTATCGCGGATTTCGCCGTGCAGCGGCCCGCTCTCGACCCAACTGCTGCGCCACGAGCCGCGCTCGCGGAACGCGCCGGCGATCGCGAACAGCTGGTGATAAAGCGCCAGCATCGTCATAACGACATATTCGGCGATCGCCGTTTCGTGGCCGAACGCGTTGCACACCGCCGCACCCTTCGGCAATGCCGCGAGATCAAACAGATCGATGCCGGTCGCCACCGACTGCACGAGCCGTAAATTCGGCGCCGGCGGATACTCGGCGTGCCAATGATTGCTGACCAGGATGTCGGCTTCGGCGGCTGCCTGCGGCCGCTGCTGCAGCTCCTGCGGATCGGCCAGCACGATGGGTTCCAGCGCCGCCGGCAGCGCCGGCGCCAAGCCGGGGTAGACGGCGGCCGCAACGTTGCCGAGGAACAGCGCTTTCACCGCTGAATCCTTATCCGGTTTCCAGCCGATTGCTGTTCACAGAAGCTGCGGCAAAGCGCAGGCCGGCGATCGGCCCCCACCCGTCCTCGGCTTCGCCTCGGGCTCCCTCCCCCGCTGGCGGGGGAGGGTTGGGGTGGGGACATCGGTCGTGCGCGTCTCTGCTGCTAGGCGGCGACGCGGCGGGCGCGGCTCCGCGCCAACGGCGAGGCGTTGGCGGCGATCGTCTGCGGCGCCGCCGGCAGCCTTCCGCTCGAGCGCGGCAGCGTCCAATCCCACTCGTCGGCGCCCATCTGGTAGTGCTGGTTCGACTGGTGCGGGTTGCGGTTGACCAGCCGGCGATTATAGAGGTGATGGGTGCAGCTGCGCACCTCGTGCTCGATCGTGAACAGGCACTTGCCGGTGTCGAGATCGACAATGTCCTGGAAGCGGTACTGGTACTGGTCGCTTTCCTCGGTGATCAGTCCGCGCGCCTCGAGCTCGTCATGCGGCCCGGAGAATTCCTGCACGTAGACCTGAATGTGGTGCTGGTCATATTCCGGGATTTTGCGGTCGGTTTCGCGGAACACGAGGCACTGGTGATGGCCGACGCTGACGCGCGCCGCGCGCCCCTCGCCGTTCTCCTCGATCTTGGCCGGGGTCAGGAACACGTCGCGGTAGAAGCGGGCGATGCCGTCCGCGGCGCCTTCCGGCACATCGAACTCGACATAGGGAATGCCGAGGTTGATCGCGCCGAACCGCGACGGGTCGGGATCGTAGAGGCGGAACTTGTTGCCCCACGGGCACGTCGCCTCGACATACTCGTTGTGCCGCTCGCAGTCGAACTTCGTGCCTTCGAGCTTCTTCCTGGCCTCGCCGAGCCGCTCGCACAATTCATCGAGGCTCGGCACGACAATGCCGACATGGCCGCGCAGCACCTGCACGCCGCGGGTCGGCAGGTGGAACTGGCTCTTGCCGACATTGACCCACATGTTGTTGGTGCCGGGGAACATGTAGGGATCACGCGTAAAGCCAAGCGCCATCAGGTAGAATTCCTGGGCCGGTCCCTGTTCGGGGATCGTCACGTTGACGTGTTCGAGGCCGACGATGTTGCCGAGATCCTCGGCCTTGCGATCATATTTCTGCTGTGCAGCCATTGGCGCCTCCATGAGTTGCCGTCCACGCGTCGATTGACCGGACGGGCATGCGGGAAACCCGGTTAACGCGGGGTTATCAAAACAGATTTTCGAAGCGTTCGTCTACCGGAACCCGATAGCCGTCGGCCAAACGATTGGTTTCGTTGGCCATGCCAACGACGGCGACGAGCTCGCCGAGCATTTCCTTCGTCATGCCGAGCCGTTTCGCGGCGGCGCCGTGCGATGCCGTGCAATATTGGCAGCCGTTCGAAATGCTGACGGCGAGATAGACGAGCTCCTTCGTCAGCGGGTCGAGGGCGCCCGGCGCCATGACCTCCTTGAGGCTCTCCCAGGTGCGCTTCAGGGTCGGCGGGTGGTTGGCCAGCGCCCGCCAGAAATTGTTGATCCA
>JASIAN010000023.1 GCA_030042035.1 Alphaproteobacteria bacterium
GACCGAGTTCTTTAGCGAGGGTCGAGCGTTGGGCAGAATAGGTCGGCGCAGTCAGCGGATGATCGGGCGGCAGGTTCCAGCGCTTCAGATATTGCTCGCCGCTCAGGCCGTGACGCGTCGTCAGATGACGCCGCAGCATCTTGCCCTTCCAGCCGCATTCGAGACACACAACCGCATCGCGCTGCACTGATCGGCGCACCGGCACCGCCGGTATCGGCGCACCCTGCGGCGGCGCGGCCGGCGCGCCGAGACTGCCCAGCGTGCGATTGACCGAGGCGATCAATTGCGCGATCTGTTCGGGCGCGACGCTGTGGTGCGACACGTAGCTGGCGATGATCTTTGTGACATAGTGGGGATGGACGCCCCGATTTTTTACCTCACCAGCCATTTTCGGCCCCCGTTGTTCAAAACAGCCAAATCTAGCACGCCCCTGGGCCAAAATAAAAGCGGCGATCGCGTTTGTCCTGCCGCAATGATTCGTCGGCCCCGGTCGCCGGCGGCCTTCGCCGCGCCCACTGTTCCCCCGGTGGGACATTCCCGGCTGGACCGTGGAGCGAACGCAGGCCGCCGGAATACCGATCCCGCTCCTGATTCAGGGTGCGGCGACAATCAGGTCTCTCAGAATTCCTTGCGAGCGTTTTCGCGAGACGCCGAACGAATTTGCACGGCGACCAGTTTCCGCAGCCCTTGATCTACATCAAGGGCCGGGCGCCCATGCGGTGCTTTCGTGGCGATGTTTCCCCGACGCGCTTGGTGCGCGCGCTCAGCGGAGCAAACCCATGCAAACCTTTATCATGCTCACCCGACTGACCCCGGGCTCGTTGCAGTCTCCCCGCTCTCTCGAAGAACTGGAGCGCCAGGTTGCCGACCACATCCGCAGCGACTGTCAGGATGTCGAGTGGATCGGCAGCTACGCGGTTCTGGGGCCTTACGATTATGTCGATATCTTTCGGGCGCCGGATTGCGATGCTGCTGCGAAAGTCTCTGCCACCGTGCGCAGCTACGGACACGCGCAGACCGAAATCTGGGCCGCAGCGGAGTGGGAGCACTTCAAGCATGTCATCCGTGACCTGTCGATGGCCGAGGCAGGGAGCGCCAGCCGAGCCTGAACGCGGAGCGGAGGTGCGGTTCATTCACGAAGGCGAGCGAGGCGGGCAGGAGAGCGCCGTGGCGGTGGTCGGAAAACACCATCTGGTGCCGCCAGCCCCCTGACGAACCACGGCCGGGGGCTGGTGCTCGGCATAGCCATCCGGCGCCCGGCCGGGGTGGCTTGTTTCCGGCGGCTCGCGGGACCATCTTTAACTCCAACTCCAAGCTTCTTTGGATGGAACCGGCGCGCGCGCACGCGTGTGGCGCGCCGCCTCTTGTGCATTGGCCGTCACGCCGAAAGCTGGCGTCCCGGCTCAGGATTAAAGGATTTGATGAACGATAGAAATTTTCGGGAGCCGCAACGGCGCGGCTTCGATCACGATTTTGGGCCGCGCCATGCTCGCGGCCACACTGCGCCGGCACCTGGGTTGGCAGGGCGCCGGCGGCCGATTGCCGGACCGCCGATCGGCGCGACGGTAAAATGGTTCAACCCGGAAAAAGGCTTCGGGTTCGTCGCGCTCGATGACGGTTCGGGCGACGCGTTCCTGCATGCGAGCGTCCTCGAGCGATCGGGCTGCGACGCCTCGTTGCTGAAGCCCGGGGCCACGCTGCAAGTCACGATCGGGAACGGTCAGAAGGGCCCACAAGTCACTGAGGTCCTCAAGCTTGACGAGAGCACGTCTTCACAGGACAGGCCGCGGCCTGGCATGTCCCGCGTACCCGGGCGCGCAATGCTTGAGAGCACTGGTCGCATGACGGGCACCGTCAAATGGTACAGTCCGGAACGTGGTTTCGGTTTTGTCGCTATCGAGGGCGGGCGCCGGGAGGTGTTCGTGCATGCGACAGCATTGCAGCGCTCGGGGATCGCGACATTGTCCGAGGGCCAGCGGGTGTCGTTGGAGGTCGCTGAGGGACGCAAGGGCCTCGAGGCCGTCGCGGTCGGTTCGGCTTCCTGACCTGCGCTGCACCTCGCGGATTGACCTATATCAAGGTAGGCGTCGCGCCGGCGTGCCAGCCTGCCTTCATTCGACGAGGCAGGCCAAGTGATGGACAAGGAGGAGTTGATCCGCTTCGATGGCACCGTCCTGGAGGTGCTGCCGGACGGCCGCTTCAGCGTAGAGCTCGACAACGGTCATAAAGTCCTCGCTTATACCTCGGGGCGGATGAAGAAAGCGCGCATTCGCGTGCTGGCGGGCGATCGCGTCACGGTCGAGATGACCCCCTACGATCTGACGAAGGGGCGCATCACGTTTCGGCAGAAAGCGGAAGCGGCAGCGCCGGCGCGCCGGCCGTTCCGCCGCCGCTGAACGGACGGGCGCGCGGCTGCCGGGCCGAAATCCTGTGCCGCGTCTCTTCGTCGCGATCGACTTGCCACCCGACATCAAGCTCAGCCTCGCGCGGTTGTGTACCGACCTGCCGCGCGTGCGGTGGGTTGCAGCCGACAATTTCCACTTGACCCTGCGCTTCATTGGCGAGGCTGACGACGCGACAGCGGCTGCCATCGCCGCCGCGCTGCGGCAGATCGAGGCGCCACGGTTCTCGCTGGCGCTGGCGGGGGTCGGGCAGTTCGGCGGCCACACTCTGTGGGTTGGCGTTGCGCCCGACCCGGCCCTCGCACAGCTTCAGAGCGACATCGAGAACAGGCTGCAAGGGATTGTGCCGGCTGCCGATGCGCGGCCCTATCGACCGCATGTCAAGCTCGCGCATTCGCGGCGGCGGCGTAGCTTCCGGTCGTTCCTCGACGAGCATGCCGGTTTTGGCGCGGGCCCGTTCGAGGTGACGGAGTTTAGCTTGATCGAAAGTCATCTGAGCGAAAGCGGGCCAATCTATGAGCACCGGGCGGATTATGCTCTGCTCGCCAGCCGAGAGGTTGTTCCGGAGGCGCTAGTGCACCGACTCAGTCAGATGGTACATGCACCCCACTGTTCGTCATGCCCGGACTTGATCCGGGCATCCACGGAAACCGGCACGCCTGCGCGGCTCGGCGAGGATGGCCGGGACAAGCCCGGCCATGCCGATGAATCTTGGGTCTGTGTCTGAGCGCTAGCGGGTTCGCCTGAGACCGGAAGACCGGCGGCCGTGGAGTCCGGCGATGATTGACCTCGCGCAGTTAGAGCGCAGTCCGCTGTTTTCGGAAGAGCTGGGCATTGACCTGGCGAGAGGCGACGAGGATCAGCATTTTCGCTGGTTTCTCGCCAGCCTGCTGTTTGGCGGCCACATCGGTGAAATCATCGCCCGCCATACCTATCAAGCCTTCTGCCACCACCACCTGACGACGCCGTCCAGCATTCTCGCCGCCGGCTGGGAATTTCTGGTCAACCCGGTGATGCGAGAGGGCGGCTATGTTCGCTATGACTTCAGCAAATCGGACCAGATCCGGCGCGATTGCCAGATGCTTGTTGACGAGTATGGCGGCAGCCTGTGGCAAATCCACGAAACGGCGCGCGACGCGCCTGATCTCGAAGCGCGTCTCCTTGCCTTTTACGGCGTCGGACCCGTCACGGCGAATATCTTCCTGCGTGAGTTGCGGCCGTTTTGGCCCAAGGCGGACCCGTCGCCGCTGCCTATCGTGACGGCAGCGGCGCGGAGCCTCGGCCTCGATCTATCGCGAATGCGGCGCAAGACCTTGCGCTTTGTCCGCATCGAAGCCGGCCTGATCCGGTTGCGCCGGCAATACCGTCACGTGACCGAGCAACCGTTCGCGCAAGCCGCAGCGCCGTAGCTTCAGATCGGTCGGACCCTTCAGGTGTCGCTATCGGTTCGGCACGACGGTCACCTGCCCGATACCAGGCGCTGCCTTCTCCAGCACGACCCGGGCCATGCCAAAGCGCTCGATGACCCAGGCGTTCGTCGCCAAGTGCCGGGTGATCTCTTCGACTGAAAAGTGGGACGGACCGCCCGCAAGGCACAACGGAAGCAGGATCTGATCGCCGAGATGTCGGTCAAGCGCTGCACCCGAGGTGAAATGGCTGAGCAGGGCGTTCGCGCCCTCTTCGGCAACCTGCTCGGATGGCTTGCCGGGTGCGCCCAGGGCGCTGAAGCCGCAAGTCAGGTTGGCGTATTCGGCGGTGAGGAAGAGGCCGGCGCCGGCGCAGGCGGCATGCACCTGCAAGGGCTCGATGATAATTTCGGCACCGCGCCCCACCAGCAATGCTCGTGCGCGGTCGGCCATCCGCTGCGGGATGTGGGCCGGCAGGTTGGCGGCTACAGCACGGCCGCGGATACGCAACAGCGGGCCGGGGGCGTCGATCTCCACCGCCTTCAATGTCGCAGGGCATGGCTGGATTTCCGCGATGGCCTCGCCCTTCCCGATCGGATACCAGCCCCAGGCTGTCAGCGCCAGCGACGCGGCGACCCCGAGCCGGGCCAGCATCGGCAGCCAGACGTCGTGCACATAATCGAAGGGCGGGCTCCACGCCATGTGGGTGCCACCGCGCAGCACGACCCGGCTTGCCGCCGCTCCGCGGGCCAGCGGCAGTAGGACAGTCTGCAGCACCAGCATTATGGCGCCGGCGCTGCCGCCCTCGCGCGCAAGCCTGACATCGAAGACATAATCGCCGGCCGCGACAGGTGCGGTTGGGACAAACTCCAGAGAGGCCGATCCGAGAGCATCGCCCCTGAGCCGCGCCGCGCACAGCGCAGCCGCCGAATGCACCGCGGTCAGATGCTGGGCGGCAAGGCCGGGATTGCGGCGAAGCGCGCGGATGCGGTCGATCCGAAACGGTCGGCCAGTGATCGCCGAGAGGCTCAAAGCGGTGCGCAGAATCTGACCGCCGCCCTCCCCGTGTGCGCCGTCGAGGATCACCCGGTCCTGGCCCGCCTCGCTCATTTCTTTCCTATGCGCCGTCGTCTCGCCGCCCCATTGACGCGCATCAACGACACTGGCGAGGGGCGAGGGTGAGCTCGGCGGCGAGTTTCACGGAGATCGATCATGCCAAAGCTGCCGGTGCTCGGCAGCACGATCCAGAAGACCCACGAATGGCTGAAGGAAATAACCGACCGTTTGGGGTTTCCGAACGAGAAGTCGGCATTTGCCGCGCTGCGTGCAGTGTTGCATGCGCTGCGCGACCGGCTGCCGCAGCAAAACGCAGCCCGGCGCCGGAGTGCGCGCCCCGCCCCGGGCCGGGCAACCCTGGTCCGGGCCGAGCGGATTACCGCTCCGCGCTATGATCCTGAGGGACCGGTTGCGGTTCTCGATCTGACTTTCTGAGGTGACGTCCCAGGAATTTGCGCCAACCCGCGGCGGCCTTTGGCTCTGCCTTCGGCTCTGGCGGGGCCGTTGCGGGCGCCGTGGCACGCGCCAGGATGGCGGTGACCTCCTCGTCGTGCATCTGGTGGAAATCGGTGTAGTAGAAGCCGATCGCCCCGAGATCCGCGGGCATCTCGACGCAGACGACCTCATCGGCGAGCGGACGCAGCCGATCGACCGTATCCGGTGCAGCGACCGGGGTCGCCAGGACCAGCCGCGCGGGGTTGCGTTTGCGCGCTGCCTGCAATGCCACCCGCATCGTCGCGCCGGTCGCGATGCCGTCATCGACGACGATCGCGGTCGCGCCGGCGATGTCGACCGGCGGCCGGCCGGCGCAATAGACGCGCCGCCGCCGCTCCAGCTCCTCGACCTGGCGCGCCGTCTCCTCCTTGATAAAATCGTCTGAGATCCCGAGGAGCTTGGCCAAATCCTTGTCGATAAACGTGTCCGGTTGCTCGCCGTCGGTAACTGCGCCGAGGGCGAGTTCGGGCTGCCACGGAACGCCGATCTTGCGGACCAGCAGCACATCGAGCGGCGCGGCAAGGGCGCCCGCGACCTCGAAGCCGACCGGGACGCCGCCGCGCGGCAAGGCGAGGACGGTCGGCTTGCCGTCCTTCAAATGCCGCAGCTTGGCCGCCAATTGCCGCCCGGCATCGCTGCGGTCCCTGAACATCATGACACCGCTCTTCGCAGATGCGAGGAGAACCAGTTTCCGGCGAGATCGACAACGGTTTCGAGCGCGCCGGGCTCCTCGAACAGATGCGTCGCGCCGGGCACTACCGCGAGTTGCTTCTCGCAGCGGAGCTCGGCGAGCGCGGCGCGGTTGAGGTCGAGAACGACCGTATCGGCGCCGCCGACGATCAGCAGGGTCGGCGCCATCACGTTCCGGAGAGCGGCGCCGGCGAGATCCGGCCGGCCGCCGCGCGACACGATCGCGCCAATCGGCCAGGCGCCTGAAGCGGCCGCAACAAGCGTCGCTGCAGCGCCGGTGCTGGCGCCGAAATAACCGAGCGGCAGCGTCGCGGTCGCGGCCTCCTGCTTGACCCAGGCGGTCGCCATCGACAGGCGCTCCGCGAGCAGCGGGATGTCGAAGACGTTGGCGCGGTCTTGCGCCTCCTCCTCGGTCAACAGATCGAACAGCAGCGTCGCGAGGCCCGCCTCGCGCAGCGCCCGCGCGACAAAATTGTTGCGCGGGCTGAAGCGGCCGCTGCCGCTGCCGTGCGCGAACAGCACGATGCCGGCGCTCGCATCCGGCAGCCCCAGCATCCCTTCAAGCCCGACCGGCCCGATCGTGATGGGGCGCGTCTGCGCCAGTCGTGCGCTCGCTGCGGCCGCGCTCGGCATGCCTTCCTCCAATCGGTCAAATCTGCGCGCTGGCAAACCCTAGCGAGCCGCACGCCGGCGCGAATTGATGCATGTCAACGGCTGAAGAGGCATTCGGTCGAGAATGCGCGGCATGACGGCCAAGGCGGTGTTGCTCTGTTTGTGCGGCGACGTGATGCTCGGCCGCGGCGTCGATCAGATCCTGCCGCACCCGAGCGATCCGCAGCTGCATGAGCCGGTCGTGCGCTCGGCGCTGGAGTATGTCCGGCTCGCCGAGGCGGCGGGCGGGCCGATCCCGCGTGCGGTTCCGCTCGATTACGTCTGGGGCGAGGCCCTCTCGCAGCTGGCGGGCTTCCGGCCGGCTGTGCGGATCATCAATCTCGAAACCAGCGTCACCCGGTCCGCCGCCTACCTGCCAAAGGGCATCAACTACCGCATGAGCCCCAAAAATATCGGCGTTCTGAGCGCAGCAGGCATCGACTGCTGCGTGTTGGCCAACAACCACGTGCTCGATTTCGGCCGCGCCGGGCTGATCGAGACGCTGGACACGCTGCATCGGGCCGGCATCAAAACCGCCGGCGCCGGCCGCACGCTGACGGAGGCGGAAGCCCCGGCCATCCTTGCGCTGCCTGACGGCGCCGGGCGGGTGCTGGTGTTTGCTTTCGGCCACTGCAGCAGCGGCATTCCCGGGGACTGGGCCGCCGCGGCCGCGACATCGGGCGTCGCGCTGCTGGCGGATCTCTCGGAGCGAACGCTGGTCCAGCTTGCACACGGGGTGAAAGCCGCCCGACAGCCCGGCGACCTCCTGATCGCATCGCTCCATTGGGGCGGAAACTGGGGCTACGAGATCGGCCGCGACGAACGCGATTTTGCCCACGGGCTTGTCGATATCGGCTTCGCTGTTGTCCACGGGCACTCGTCGCACCACCCGAAAGCGATCGAAATCTACCGCGACCGGCTGATCCTCTATGGCTGCGGCGACTTCCTGAACGACTACGAGGGGATTTCCGGCTACGAAGAGTTCCGCGGCGACCTCAGCCTTATGTATCTGCCGCGGTTGTGCCAAGCGACCGGACGGCTGATCGAACTCCGCCTCGTGCCGTTCAAGATAGGGCGGTTTCGCCTGCAGCGCGCCTCTAGTGGCGATACGAAGTGGCTCCGCAACAGGCTTGGCGCCGTGTGCCAACCCTTTGGTGTCACGATCGGCCCCGATGGCGATGGCACGCTCGCAGTCAATTGCGCGCAGCCTCGACAAGCTGGCTGACTTGATCGGCAGGGCGGCCCTGATCACCCTGCGAACATCGGGTCTGGGCGCCGGCTGCGGCGGTCAGAATACGATGCCGCCCTCCAGCACAATGCGGCCCTGCGTCTTGGTCGTGCCGCTGGAGCCGAAGACATCGCCCGGCGTTGTGCTCCACGCGGAAACGACAGAGCCGTCGGCGCGCGCGAAGAAGATCCCGCGTTGCCAGGTCGGTGTCAGCGTGAACGAGAAAGCGCCGCTGCCGGCGCCATAGCCGAGCAGATTAGTGCCGCCGCTCGAGCCGATGATTTCGGCGCGTCCGGCGAGGCTCCAATTGTCAGTGATCTGATAGCTCGCCAGGATCGCAGCGCCGTAGGTGTCGCTGTTGGTGAGGCCGAGCGTCGCGCTCGCCGGCACATGCGTGTACTGGAAATAGGGTGTGATCGTCCACGGCGCGTTCGAATAGGTGTAGATCAGGTTGAGAATCGTGCTGTTGTCTTGCGCCGTCGGTATAACCACCGTAAAGGGCGGCGTCGTGAGGGCCTTAAACACCGGGTTGCGGCTGAAATTGCCACCGGCGACGACTTCGAGCGTATTGATCTTGTCGATCGTCCAGGTGGCGGAGCCGGACAGCCAATCATAATCGCCGGAATAGAAGCCATCATTCAGCGACAGCGAGAAGGCGACCGGCCCGTACGTATAGTTGCCCTGGATGCCGCGGCTGACGATTGGCTCCTGCCCCCACAACAGGCCGCGCTCGATGTTCATATTCTGGAACGTGAAGCCGTATTCGGCGCCGATTAGCGTCGGCAATTTGCCGAGCTCGAAGGAGAACGCATCGTTCGGCACCAGCTTCCCATAGGCCACCGGCACCGGCCCGAAAAAGTTGCCTGTGGTCCGGTCGGCATGGAGATAGGGCGTCCCCAGCGCCGGGAACGAGTAGACGCCGGCCTGCGCGAAGAACTGGAACAGGCCCGAGGTATTCTGCAGCGATACGAGGCCGTTGCTGATGTCGAATTGGGCCGTGTGGTCGCCGAGGTACGTTTCCGCCGAGGTCTGGAACAGGCCGAGGCCGGTGATCGCGCCGTTGAAATAGACGGGACCGAGCGGGCCGGCCGGGAAACTGAGCGGCTGCGGGTTGGCGACGAGCGGCCCGGACATCGTCGGTGTGCTCATCGGGTTTGCCGCCGGCGCCGCCGGCGCGGCAGGCGCGGCTGCTGCCGCCGGCGCCTGCTGCGCCTGCGCGATCGGACATATCCCCAGTTCCCAGGCGGCTGCCGTCAGGCCGGCAAATGCGACCGTCAGGACGGTCCACAGCTTCTGTCTCATTCAGCAGGTCCCCCGATCGTCAGCGCGGCCGTACCGCCGCCGGGCGTTCAACGCCGAGAAATGCACAAGATTGAAGTCTAATGACTTGCCTGCGTTAAGAAAGCACGGGCCGGCATCGCGTCACCATTTTCTCGCCGATATTGGCATCCTTGCCACGATTCGCCTGAGATTTCGGCAGTTTTGCAGACGGGCGCGACGCGGAGAGCCGCGGACGAAGCGCCGAGCCTTTGACGAGCGCGGTCGGTTCGACCGAACCGACCGCACTCACCCATCTCCGCTTTAGCTAGTCTAGTCGCCGGCGGCCGAGGACGCCATCGCGGGGACTTCCTCGCCGTCGCCGAAATTGTAGGCGGTCTCGCCATGCACCGCATCGTCGCCGACGCGCAGCGTCGCCTCGTCCATTCGCAGCGAGACGAAGATCGAGATGACCTTCAAGATCACGTACGTCGCGACGATATTGAGCACGATGATGAACAGCGCGGCGTAAACCTGTAGGAGGAACTGGTGGAAATTGCCATAGAGCCAGCCGGTGCCGCTGACTCCTGGCGCGTCCTTCTCGGTGCCGATGTATTCGATCATGTCCGGGTTGGCGAGGATACCGGTTAAGAGCCCGCCCATCAAGCCGGCGACGCCGTGCGTCGAGAGCACGCTCAGCGTGTCGTCGACGCGCCTGAACAGCGCGCTCGTTTGCACCTTGTTCATCACGAACCACGGGATGATGCCGGCGCAGATACCGATGATGATCGCGCCCCAGCCATTAACATAGCCGGCGGCCGGGGTGATGCCAACGAGCCCGGCAATCATGCCGTTGACCGCGCCGACGACCGACGGCTTGCCGAAGGCCATCGAGTCCATCATCGTCCACACCAACAGCGCGACGCAAGTGCACAGGTTGGTGTTGAGAATTGCCGCCGAGGCGTCGGCGTTGGCGAAATACGGGTCGCCGCCGTTAAAGCCGTTCCAGCCGAGCCACAGGATGCCGGCGCCAGCCAGCGCCATCAACAGACTGTTGGGCGGGAAATGATCGCGGTCCTGCTGGATGCGCGGACCGATCACGGCCGCCGCGACAAAGCCCGACGTGCCGGCCGCGAGATGAATGACGTAGCCGCCCGAGAAGTCGAGCGCGCCCATCTGCGCCAGCCAGCCGCCGCCCCAGATCGAGAATGCGCCGACCGTGTAGACGAACGTCATCCACAGCGGCACGAAGATGATCCACGCCTTGAAATTCATCCGGCCGATCAATGAGCCGGCCAGGATGATGACGGTGATCGCGGCGAAGACGAACTGGAAGAACATCATCGTCGCCATCGGGAAGGCCAAAGGCGGCATGCCCGAGGCGGCGGCGGGAATTGTCGCTTGACCGGTCAGGAACCCGGCGGCCAGCGCCGGTTTTGGCACGCCCCAGAACGGGAACATCTGCGGCCCGAACGACATGTTGTAGGCCCACAAGACCCATACGACCATGACGGCGGCGAACGCGTAGATCGCCATGAATGCCGAGTTGATCGCCCATTTCTTCTTGACGATGCCGCCGTAGAGGATCACCAGCCCCGGAACGCTCTGCAGGCCGACGAACGTCGCAGCGGCCATCTGCCAGGCATTGGAGCCGGTATCGAGCCATTTTGGCGATGGAACTAACATCTCTCTGCCTCTTGCTGTTGTATGGGCGCGAACAGTTGGACCGAATCATCCCCTCATGAATGCAACCCGCGCATCCCGTCGGACTGTGCTGAGGCAAGAACCGTGCCTAGTTTGAAAACGCTGGCCGGCCGCGGTCGAAACCTGATCGCCGCCATCATGTTGTCGGCTGCGGCCGGTGGCGCATCGGCCGCGCAGCCGGCGCTGCAGCAGTGGCGCTGCCGCAACGCGGCAAGTGGCGCGAGCTGGACGGTCAGCGTCGATGCTGCCGCAAATCGGGTTGATCGCTTTGCGGCGACGATCACCCAGCGCTGGGCAAGCTGGCGCGACCCGGCGCGGGGGTTTTTCGATCTCGACCTGCGCAGCGGCGACTTGCAGATGCGGAATGCCTCGAGCACCGGCGGCTATTTCATGCATTTCCAGTGCCGCCGCGAATAGCTCTGGCCTGACGCTGATTTTCCATAATTTGAATGCCTAATTTTTATGCAATGATTAATAAATAGGCGAATTTTGAAATGCATATCGACGAGATTTGACGACCGCCATTGAGCGGATTAATGGGGCCGGACCAGCAGTATCGGGCGGCCACGGCCATGACGCTTGTTATCGAGTCCGGAATGCGGGCGAGTGTCGGATTCGCGTCGAAGACCGGGCCGCGCCGCGCCAATGAGGATTTCGCCGGCGCGCTGATCGGCGCCGAGTTGCCGCAGCCGCGCCAGGAGGTTATCGCCGCGCTCGCCGACGGCATCGGCGGCGGCAAAGGCGGGCGGGTGGCCGCCGAGACCGCCGTGCGCGGCTTCCTCGACGGGTTTTGCGACCTCCCCGAGACGATGGAGGTGCAGCGCGCCAGCGCCCGCATCGTCAGCGCGCTCAACGGCTGGATCAACACGATGGGCCAGCAGGACGCGGCGCTCGCGGGCATGGGCTGCACGCTGACGGCGCTCGTCCTGCGCGGTCGGGTCGCGCACCTCCTGCATGTCGGCGACAGCCGCGCCTATCGCTTCAGCGGCAACCGCCTGGTGTGCTTGACGACGGACCACGTGCGGCCGAGCGAGGCCGATGGCGGCCGCTCGCATACATTGACCCGGGCGCTCGGCGTCGAGGCCGAGGTGCGGCTCGATTATGCGACGCAGCCGGTGACGCTGCACGACCGTTTCCTGTTATGCAGCGACGGCGTGCACGGGTTTCTGTCGGACCACGCGATCGCCGAGATTCTGCGCGAGCGCTCGGCCCCCGGCGACACGGCGAACGCGCTTGTCGCGGCCGCGCTCGCCGCCGACGGCAACGACAACGCGACGGCGCTGGTGCTCGATGTCGTGGCGCTGCCGACCGCGGGCTCGGGCGACATCAGCGCCGGCATTCAGGAATTGCCGATCCTGCCGGCGCCGGTCGACGGCGAGTCGATCGATGGCTTTGTGCTGAAGGCGCTGATTTCGGAGGGCCGCTACACGCGGCTGTTTGCCGCCGAGGACGAGATCGAGGGCGGCACTGTCGTCCTCAAATTTCCCAAGCCGCAGATCGCCAGCGTCGCCGCCTACCGCGCCGCCTTCATGCGCGAGGCCTGGGTCGGCGCGCGCGTGCACAACCCCGGCATCGGCGGCATCATTGAGTTGCCGCCCGGCCGGCAGACACGGCTCTACACGGTCATGCCGCTCTACCCGGGCGAACTCCTCGAGGCGCGGCTGGCACGCTCGCCGGCGCTCGGCCTCGAAGAGGGACGCAATATCGCGATCCGACTGGCGCGCGCCGTCGCCGCGTTGCATCGCGCCGGCATCATCCATCGCGACATCAAGCCCGACAACGTGATCCTCGAAGGCGGCGGCGATTTGAAGCTGATCGATCTCGGGGTCGTGCGCGTCGCGGGCCTGGAGGAATTTCCCCCCGAGAACATCCCCGGCACCTGGGCCTACATGGCGCCCGAGATGTTCCAGGGCGAGGCCGGCAACGAGGCGAGCGACGTCTATGCGCTCGGAATTACGATGTTCCGCGCCTTCACTGGCGAATACCCCTACGACAACGCGGACGCGATGAGCCCGCCGCGCCGCACCCGGCCGCGCCGCTTTACGGAACTGCGCCCCGACCTGCCGGCCTGGGTCGAAGCCGCGCTGGAACGCGCGATTGCGATTGATCCGGCGCGGCGGTTTCGCGACATGCACGAATTCGCGCTGGAGATGGAAGCGGGGCCGGCGGGCACCCCACCGCCACCGACGCGCCCCTTAACCCTTTACGAGCGCAACCCGGTGCTGGTCTGGCAGGGCATCGCCGCGCTGCTGGTAGCCGCGCTCATCGCTTCATTGCTGACGCGATGACGCGCTCCAAGCCTGTTCAAACGACCATCGTGCCGCCGTCGACGACGAGGGTGTGGCCGGTGATGAAGGCGCCGGCCTTGGACGCGAGCAGCACGGCGGCGCCGGCGATGTCCTCCGGTTGCCCCAAGCGGCGCAGCGGCGTTTCGGCCTCGCGGCGGGCGCGGCGTTCGGGGTTTTCATAGAGGGCGCGGGCGAACGCGGTCTCGATGAGGCCCGGCGCGATGACGTTGACGCGGATGCCGTGCGGCCCCCATTCGGCCGCGAGGCTGCGGCACAACGCGATATCGGCGGCCTTGGTCACGCCATACATCGCGATGACGGTCGAGGATTTGAGGCCGCCGATCGAGCTGATGAAAATGATCGACCCCTCGCGCTTTGCCTTCATGTCGGGTGCGACAAGGTTGGAGAGCCACAGATTGCTCAGCACGTTGTTCGTCATCATGCGCTCGAAGACCTGGTCGGTCAGCCCCTCCAACGACCCGTAATGCGGGTTGATTGCGGCGTTGCAGACGAGGATGTCAACGCCGCCCCATTGTTCCTTTGTCTTGGCGACGAGGCGTTCAATCTGCGCCTTGTCGGAGATGCGGCAGGTGATCGCGATCGCCTCGCCGCCCGTCGCGCGGATCGCCGCGACGACCTCGTCGCACGGTTCCTGATTGCGCGAGGAGACGACGACGCGGGCGCCGTAGGCGGCAAAGGCCTCGGCGATGGCGCGACCGATGCCGCGTGAGGAGCCGGTGACGATTGCCACTTTGCCGCTGAGATCGAACAGGTTCATGGGGTGAGGCTTTCATTTATCGAGAAACCGCCCCTCACCCCAGCCCTCTCCCCGCCAGGGGAGAGGGAGGCGCGGCGCAGCCGCGGCGGGTGAGGGGGGATGCGCCGCGCGCGAATGTGCGCCTACATCCCTTCGCGCACGATCGGGTTCTTGAGCGTGCCGATGCCGGTGATCTCGATCTCGCAGACATCGCCGTGCTTCAGGTTTTCCGGCGCTCCTTCGGTGCCCATCCATAAGACATCGCCCGGATAGAGCGTCAGGTATTGCGACATGCGGCTGATGAACTTGGCGACGCCGTGGATCATGTTGTTGGTCTTGAAGCGATCGGTGACGCGGCCGTTGACGCGGATGATGGTTTCGGCCTTGTCGAGGTCAAAATCGGTCTCGATCCACGGCCCCATCGGCTTGAACGTGTCGGTGTTCTTGGCGCGCCACAGCGTACGGTCCTGGCGCTGCCAGGTGCGCTCGCTCATGTCGTTGCCGATCGTCCAGCCGAGGACGCACGACAGCGCGTCCTTCTCGGTCAAGTGTTTCGCCTCTTTGCCGATCACCGCGACAAGCTCGCCCTCGTATTGTACGAGGTCGGTGGCGTCCTTCGGGATGACGATCGGCTCGCCGTGCGCAATGAGGGCGTTGTTGGCGCGGTAGCCGACATCGGCCTCCGGCGGCAGCTTCGGCTCTTCGCCGCGTTTCTTCGCCATCTGCGTCACGTGCTCGGCGTAGTTGACGCCGGCGGCATAGAACGTCTTCGGGATGACCGGCACGAGGAATTTGACCTGGTCGAGCCGGCGCCGCGTCGCGGTGCGCTCGTAGCCCGCGAACGGGTCGCCCGTCACTTCGACGACGTCGTTGCCTTCAATGATGCCGTAGGCCTCGCGGCCGTTCGCCTCGTATCGCAGCCAGCGCATCGTAACCCTCCCTCTGCCCGCGCCCTTCGTCGATCATAGCCGACGGGGCGGAGCGGGCAATGGCGGACAGCGATGCCGGCAACCGAGCGCAGCGGTGTCGATCAGTCGTCCGTGAGCCGGCATGCCCTGGCCCGAGCAACCTCGCCGGCGCAACGGGCTACCACTCCGCGGCCGAGGTCACTCCTCGCAACTGTGCGGGGCGGGCGATTGTCAGCCTGGTACTCCAATCAGAGGCACGGCATGGCCGGACGCCGTCCTGGAGGCGCCGTGGCTAGGTCTTTGCGAACACCACGACGCCATTGGCCGGGATGACGACCGAGGCGGAGGCGGCAAAGCCGTGCAGCGGTCCGCCGTTCGCCTGCACGCCCGCGCCATTGCCGGCGACCCAGGGATTGACCCAATTGTCGTAGACGTCGCTGTTGAACACTTCCTGCCAGAAGCCGCCCGACGGAAAGCCCAGCTGGTAATTCCACCAGGTGCTTTCGGCGAGCGTGCCAACGATGATCACATCCTTGCCCGTCCCCTCCAACCATCGGTGAAAGGCGAGAACCCGGTCGCTGTCGGACACATAATAGGGGCGGACCGCGTCGCCACGGAGGGCGGGCTGCGCCGCCCGCAGATGGATCGCATCCTGCGTGAAACGCAGGTGATCGACCATCGCCCGATCGCGGCCGCTGATGAGCCCGGCCCACCACAGGAGATCGGGGCCGCTGGGGTCGACGTCCCACGGCTTGTCCTCGAGGAACTCCTGGCCCATGAACAGCTGCGGGATGCCGGGCGCCATGAGCAGAATCGCGGTTGCGAACCGGCTGCGGCTACGGGCGTACCAGGAGCGGTGATTGGAGCCGTCGGCGAGCGCGGGAAGGCGCGGGCTGCGGCCCGCCATGACCAAATCGTGATTTTCCACGCAGGTGACGGCCCGCCAGGCGTGGTCGAGCCCCGGCGGATAGAGCGCGTCGGCTACGGCAGAGAGCGCAACTGCCGCCTGGGCGCCGCCTGAGGCGGCCCCCACCGCGTTGCGCAAGGCCGACCGCAGCGCGTCATGTTGCACGACGTCGAAACCGGCCCCACCCGCGGGTGCAGACGATATGACCGGCTGCACGGTCGACGGAATATCGCGAAATTCCCCCGGCCAGAACTCCGCGTTCTGCAAAAGGCGCGGCTGCAACCCCCGCAGCGCTGAGGTCAGGTTGCGGCAAAACTGCCAGCCGTTCGCCTGGTTGGTCGACAAGAGGATGCTGATTTCGTCATAGCGGAACCCGTCCGCGTGAAATTCGGTGATGTAGTGCTGGGCGTTGTCGAGCAGCAGCCGGCACACATCCGCGTTCCACATCGCGAAGGCAAGGCCGCCGGTGCCGCGGTCTTGGTTGGTAAAATAAAGGCTGTCGTTGTTGTTTCCGACGTTCGGCACCCGGTCGAAATAGTAGAAGCAATTGTCGTCGAGCTGACCGTTCACGCTGAAGCCGCCCGCATGGTTGTAGACCACGTCGAAGGCGACGGCGATGCCGTAGACATGGCACAGATCCACCAGCGCCTTGAGCTGGGAGGGCCCGGATCGGATATCGTCGAGCGCAAGCGGTGCCAGCTGTTTGGCGGCGAGCAGGCGGTTGATCGTCGTCAGAGAGGCCGGCAGGCTTGCCGTGCTGGCGACGTAGGGAAAGTCGGGCGAGAACAGGTCGGCCCCGCCGTAACCCATTCCCGGGTTGGCTTCTTGTTCGTCGATCGGCAGCGGCTGCAGGACGTTGATGCCGAGCGCCGCGAGATAAGGAATTTTGGCCGCCACATCGAGGAAGTTCGACGCCACTCCAGGCGTGCTGATCGCGTAGGTGCCGATGTGCGCCTGATAGATCACCATATCGGAGAAATCGGGCGCGCGAAAACCGGCATCGTGCCAGGGATAGGCGTCGGCCGCCCTGAGGATGCTGAAGCAGTTCGGAAAGCCGGAAGCGGCCAGCTCGCGGGCGTAGGGATCGCGCTTATAGCCATTTGATCCCGTCCCGGCGACCCAGAACCGGTACTGGTCGCCATCCCGCGCGCCCGCTTGAAACCCGGTCCAGTAGCCGGTGGCGTCCTTGCTGAGCAGACGGTCGTCGGTCTGCTGGGTGTAGACCGTGCCCGCGAAGCTGCCGTTGAGATAGACCGCGGTCGCCCGCGGCGCGAATACCCGAAAGGTGGCTCCGCCTTCGACCAGGTTCGCGCCGTTCGGCGTGGCGGCGGAGATGTTTTGCTGAGACAGCATGCCTCCTCCTTGGGTTGAAGGTCGGACGGTGCCGCGGTCCGGCCAGGCCGGCGTCTGAGCGATCATGCGGGCTCGGCGCCCTTGCAATTAGCGGAGGCAACCCAGCCTTCATCATGTTTGGTAGGAAGCGGCTCGGTGCTTCCGCCCAGGTTGGAGTTCACGATGATCGCCATGCGGATCAGGTCCGATAAGCTTCGCGTCTGCAGCTTCTCGGTGATATGGGCGCGATGCAACTCAACCGTGCGAAAGCTGATCCCGAGTTGGCGCGCGATCAGTTTATTGGGTTCGCCAGTGGCTACCCGATCGAACACCTCGCGCTCGCGGCGGGTGAGCAGGGCTATTCGAGCCTCCAAGACAGCGCGCTCGAGACGTTCCTCGTATGCCCGCGCGTTCCAGTGGAGCGCTCGCTCGATACTTTCCAAGAGCGTATCCTGGCGCAGCGGCTTTTCGATGAAGTCGAAGGCGCCTGCCTTCATCGCGGTCGTTGCCAGGGAAACAGTGCCATGGCCGGTGATGAATATCACCGGGATCCGCCAACCGCGAACATTGAGTTGTTGCTGAAGCTCGATCCCGCTTATCCGCGGCATTTTGATGTCAAGCACTAAGCAGCCGCCGCAGTGCGGGTCGTAATTTTCGAGAAAAGCGCGAGCCGATGAAAATGTCTCGACCAAATATCCTGCCGCCCGCAGCATGAAGGTGAGCCCCTGCCTGACGCCGGCATCGTCGTCGACGATGAACACATTCTTATCCGTCATCGGCGCGGACCGCAGCATCGAGCGAGGGCAGATTGAAGATGAACGTTGCGCCGCAAGCGGCAGTTCCGGCCATTCTCAGGATGCCGCCATCGTGATGCCCAGTTCGACACCATCCGGCTGTGCCTGATCAAAGTCGCCGCCCGCGTCACCGAGATGGTCACCCGCATCAAGGTGGCCCTGCCGAGCGCCTTTCCCTATCGGGCCGGCTTCACCGATCTCGCCGGCCGCCTCGCCAAGCTGCCGCCGTAGCCGACGGGGCCGATGCCCCGACACAAACCCTACGGCGCAACCTCAAACCCCGATCGCCGCGTCCCGGACGCCAGGAAAACCCGCGCCCCGATCGCCGCCATCACGCCGCCCAACGCCACCCCGATGAATGATCCCGGCTAGTCTCTTATGTCCCCGGTCAAGGTCGAAGCGACAGTTGAGCGTTGCGGCCGCGGGATCGGGCCGTCAGTTGGGTAGGGACAGGGCTGCGCAGGGCCGGAGGCGGAGCTGGAGACGACGGTCGATCAGACTCTTATCCGCGGGTTGGGTACCGCCTTCCGTATCTTCGTCTCGGGGCTTTCCTCGGTCTAGAGGACGGGCGTCGAACAAGTTGGTCCGGCCACATAACTAGCGACGGGAGTTCCCCACCGTAGCTCCGCCCCCGGCGCCGCGCAGCCGGGAAGAAGGTGCTCTGGCTTAAGCGGGTGCCACCTCGCGACCGATCGCCCACAGGAAGGCGGCCATCTCGCGGGCGATCGCGGCGACGACGACCGGCAGCTTCTTGCCGACGCCGCTCAGCCGGCGATACCGAGCACATAGTCGGATCTGCGCTTTCCAGGCGATATCGCGCACCGCTTTGGGCAGCCCGTCGAGCCGCGCCCTCAAGGTCTCGCCGACCCTGGCGGGGTAGCGGTAGGTCCAGGCCGCTTCGACCAGCGCCCGGCGGGCGCGGCGATTGCCGGCCAGGGTGAGACCCTTGCGTCGCACGGTCTGCCCGGTCGAGCTCTCCGCCGGCACCAGGCCTAGAAACGACATCAGTTGGCGCGGCGTCTCGAACCGGCGCACATCGCCGATCTCGGCGGCGAAGGTCACGGCGACGACAAACGAGGCGCCGCGCATCGCCTGGTAAGCAGCGACCACCGGCGCCATCGACCAGCTCGGCACGATCTGGGTCAACTGCCGCTCCAGCCGCTGTAAGCGCTGATCGGCGTCGACGATCGCATCAATGGCCTCCTGAAAGACGATCTGCTGCGCAGCGTGCTCGAAGCTCTGCGTGGCAAGCCAGCGCCGATGCGCCAGCGTCCAATGACCGCCGCCGCTGTAAACCCGACCATGCCGCAGCAGGAACGACAGGAGCTGCTGGCGCTTGCGGCGCCGGTCGTCGGCTGCCGCCTCGCGGGCGCGAACCAGGTCGCGCACTGCCTCATGAGTGACATCCGGCACCCACACCCCGGTCAGTTCGCCAGCGCGATGCAGCCGTGCCAGCGTCACCGCATCCCGCCGGTTGGTCTTGACCCGCTCGCCCGGCCGCTTCGGGATCAAGGCTGGAGCCACCACCAGACAGGCATGCCCGAGAGCTTGGATCTGGCGATACAACCCGTATCCGGTCGGTCCCGCCTCGTAGCAGAAATGCAGCTTGCCATAGCGGCCGGCCAGCTTGCGGACCAGCCGCTCCACCGCCGCCGGCGAACTCGGTATCTCGCCGAGAAACCGCACCTCGCCACCGCGCCCGCCATCGGCGATCGCTATCGCGTGCTTCGTCTTCGAGACGTCAAAAGCGACAAAAGCTTCCTATACTCCCCCATGGTCCGCCCTCCGTGCATGAGGCTCGGCTCGGCCAACCCGAGCAACCCTCGCTTCTCTTTTGCACGAAAGGGCGGGCCGCCGGCCTCACCCCGGGGACATAACGTCTAGCCTAAGCTCGCCGGGCGAGTTGATGCGCGCCATCGCCGAGACTGATGTCAACCTGGCGCCGCTCGATCTCACCAGTCCGTTCTGCAACGCCAAAAGTGAGCTGAAATTCTTCGAGGCGGCGGCGGTCGGGGTGCCGACGATCGCGTCGGCAATGGAGCCCTTCGCCGCCGCGATCGAACACGGGGTCCCCGGGTTTCTTGCCCGCGACCCGGGGGAATGGCGCGATACGCTCGAACTCCTGGTGGCGTCGCGGGCGCGCCGCCGGCAAGTCGGGCGCGGCGGCGCGGGCGCCGAGCGCGCTGACACGCTTCAGCCCCAGCGCGCTGGCGCCGCAAATAGTGGCGGCGCTGCATTTACCGGCCCCTATTCGGGCTGATGCGCTGCCGCTCGCCTCTACCGCGCGCGGCCGGATAGGCAAGCGAACGGGCTGGACGAGCCGGCGGGTCGGGGCGACCGCGCTCCCGTTTCGCTTGTGGGCGTCCTTGGCATACAGTTAAAAAAAGCGACCGGCCGCCGGCGCCGGTCGCGTTGATGGGTCGGCTTGCCGATGCGGGTATTGATCACCGGGGGCGCAGGGTTCGTCGGCTCCAATGTAGCTGCGATGCTAGTGGAGGCGCGCGGCTGGCCTGTAACGGCGCTCGACAACCTGCGCCGGCGCGGCAGCGAACTGACTCTGGCGCGGCTGCGCCGCCTCGGCATCGACTTTATCCATGGCGACATCCGCAACCCCGAGGACCTCGCGACGGTGCCGGATCACGATCTGTTGATCGAATGCTCGGCCGAGCCTTCGGTGCACGCCGGCTACGCCGGAGATGCGCGATACCTGATCAACACCAATCTGCTCGGCACCGCAAACTGTCTCGAATGGGCGCGGCAGCACGGCGGGGCAGTGATCTTTCTGTCAACCAGCCGGGTCTATTCGATCGCGGCGCTGCGAGACTTGCCGTTGCGGCGCCAGGGCCGCCGACTGGCGCTGCCCCCGGGCGCCGCCGGGCGTGGCTGGTCCGAACACGGCATTTCCGTCGATTTCCCGACCGCCGGCGCGCGCTCGCTCTACGGCACAAGCAAATTGGCCGCGGAGCTGCTGGTCGAGGAATTCGGCGCGGCTTACGGGCTCAAGACGGTCATCAACCGTTGCGGTGTGATTACTGGCCCCTGGCAAATGGGCAAGGTTGATCAAGGGTTTTTCGTGCTGTGGGCGGCGCGCCACTTGTATGGCGGGCAACTGGCCTATAGCGGATTCGGCGGTGAGGGTCTGCAGGTGCGTGACGTGCTGCACATCGCGGATCTGTTCAACCTTGTGCTCCGCCAGATCGAGTCGCTGGACCGACACGCCGGGCGGACCTATAATGTCGGCGGCGGTCCCGAGGTCAGCGTGTCGCTGGCGGAATTGACCGAAGCTTGCGCCGATCGAACCGGCAAGCGGCTGAGCCTCGGCAAGGACCCAGAAACCAAGCCTGCTGATATCCCCTATTACGTGACCGACAACCGCGCCGTCGCCGAGGCTGCCAATTGGTCGCCAAAACGATCGGTAGCGATGATCCTGGATGACGTATTAGCGTGGCTGAAGCTCCACCGCGACGAACTACAGGCAATATTGGGGTAGAACGAAGGCGGGGGCAGCGCATGAGCGTGCTCGTGGTGACCGGATCGGCGGGGCTGATCGGAGCAGAAGCGGTGCGCTTTTTTGCTGCCTGCGGCTTCGATATCGTCGGCATCGACAACGACATGCGCCGGGTCTTTTTCGGCGACGAGGCAGGCACGGCGTGGAGCCGGCAGCGGCTCGAGAGCGAGGTCAGATCGTATCGCCACGTCGACGGCGATATCCGCGACGAAGCACTGATCGACAGGCTGTTCGCCCGCCATGGCCGCGCGATCACAGCGGTCGTTCACGTCGCCGCGCAGCCCTCGCACGATTGGGCGGCGCGCGATCCGCAGACCGATTTCACGGTCAACGCGAACGGCACGCTGAACTTGCTGGAGGCGACGCGGCGCAATTGCCCGGATGCCGCCTTCATCTTCGCGAGTACCAACAAGGTTTACGGCGACACCCCCAACCGGCTGCCGCTCGTCGAACTGGAGACGCGCTGGGAGGTGGCGCCAGACCATCCCTACGCCGAGCATGGGATCGACGAGGGCATGAGCGTCGATCATTCCCTGCACAGCCTGTTCGGCGCGTCGAAACTGGCCGCCGACGTCATGGTTCAGGAATACGGCCGCTATTTCGGCATGCGGACGGGCGTATTTCGCGGAGGCTGCCTGACGGGGCCCGGCCATTCCGGCGCGATGCTGCACGGGTTTCTCGCCTACCTCGCCAAATGTGCGGTGACCGGCGAGCCCTATACTGTGCTCGGCTATAAGGGTAAGCAGGTTCGCGACAACATCCATTCCTACGACCTCGTCAACGCCTTCTGGCACTTCGTGCAGGCGCCCCGGAGCGGCGCCGTCTACAACATCGGCGGCGGTCGGCACGCCAATTGCTCGATGCTGGAGGCGATCGCGACCTGTGAGCGGTTGACCGGCCGCCCGATGAACCGGTCGTACTCGGAACAGAACAGGACTGGCGATCACATCTGGTGGATTTCTGACGTGCGCCGCTTCCAGGCGGATTATCCGGAATGGTGTTATCGCTACGACATCGAGGCGATCCTCGGCGAGATTGTCGACATGGTGTCGTCGCGGTTTGTCGCCGCGGAGGGTCAATAATGCCGATCGAGGTACGCTCGCTAGCGGAATGGGAGGCGGCCGGCATCGCGAACATGCTGTCCGTCGTGATCCCGGCGCATAACGAGGAAGGCCACATCGCCGAGACAGTCCGTGCGCTCGCCGATGCGCTGTTGGCTGCCGGCATCACCCACGAGATCCTGATCGTCAACGACAACAGCAGCGATGCGACCGAGCGCATCCTCGCCGATCTGAGCGGCGAAAACAGCGCGGTGCGCTACGTCAACAATGTGCCGCCAAATGGCTTCGGCTTTGCGGTGCGCCACGGTCTTGCCGAATTCAGCGGCGATGCCGTGGGGGTCGTGATGGCCGACGGTTCCGACAATCCGCGCGACCTGATCCGCTTCTATCGTAAGCTGCAAGACGGCTATGATTGCGTGTTCGGCTCGCGCTTCATCGGCGGTGCCAGGGTCGAAGATTATCCGAAGCCGAAGCTGCTTCTGAACCGTCTCGCCAACCTATTGATCCAGCTATTGTTTGTATTGCGCTACAACGATGTGACAAACGCCTTCAAGCTCTACCGGCGGAGCGCCATCGCCGGCGTGCAGCCGCTGCTCTCGCAGCATTTCAATCTAACCGTCGAGCTGCCGCTGAAATGCATCATCCGCGGTTACCGGTATGCCGTGCTGCCGAATTCCTGGCGCAACCGCAAGCACGGCGCCTCCAAACTGCGGATCAAGGAAATGGGTTCGCGCTATTTGTTCATCATCCTGTATTGCTGGCTGGAACGGACGCTGTCGCGTGGCGACTACCGTGATCAGAGCGCCTACCGCGATACGCAACTGCAGGTCTGGCACCGCTGATGCTGCAATTCATGCTCTATCTCGTCGTCGGCGGCCTGTCCTTTCTGGTCGACATTGGCGTCTTCGTCGCGCTTCATACGGAAAGTATGGCGGTCATCCCGGCATCGGTGACGAGTTTCATCGCCGCCACGATCGCCAACTATTTTCTGTGTATCCTGTTTGCGTTCCAGCGCGGCCGGCTGCGCGGCCCCGTCGAGGCGTTATCGTTTCTCGGCGTCGTGCTGAGCGGGCTGGCGCTGAACACCGCCTGTGTGTGGCTCTTTGTCTATCCGCTGTCGGTGCGACCGACCCCGGCCAAGATCCTCGCCGTGCCGCTGGTGCTGGCTTGGAACTATCTCGGCCGCCGCTTGCTCGTATTCGATAACCGGCTGCCCGCCTCCATTACGGTGTGGCAGCAGCGCTGGACAAAAGCACGGGGTCAGCAGGCTTTTCAGCCTGCTCAATCCGCGGATTGAAACCTAGCGAGCGATGCTCTCCAGAGACTGCTGGTATTGGTAATGAAGACGGATGTTCAACAACTGTACGCCGTTCGCTTTGGCGATACGGGCTTAGATAAGCGACATCGCGTATGGAGAGTTCTATGTGAGGATTTTTTTAATGCATTGGTCGAGCCTGGCGGCGTTGTCCTTGATTTGGCCTGCGGGTACGGCGAGTTTATAAAGAATATACGATGCGCGGGCAAAATCGCTGTTGATCTGAACCCCGACGCGCAGGCCCAGCTTGACGAGGGAATCCGCTTCTTCCGGGCGGCAGCCACTGACTTGCAACAAATCCACGACGAGACCGTCGATACCGCATTTACCTCCAATTTTCTCGAGCACCTCCACAGCAAGGATGAGTGCGATCAGGTCTTCGATGAAGTTTGGCGTGTATTGAGGCCGGGCGGCCGCTTCATCGTGCTCGGCCCCAATATCAAGTATGCTTATAGAGAATATTGGGATTACTATGACCACGTGCTGCCATTCTCCGACCTGTCGGTTGCCGAGGGGCTGCAACAGCACGGTTTTACGATCGAGCGCAAGGTGCCTCGTTTTCTACCGTACACAATGAAAGGCGGGCTGCCTTCGGGAAACTTCCTTATACGCCTATATCTGCGGCTGCCCTTGGCGTGGCGGCTGTTCGGCAAGCAATTCCTCGTGATCGCCGGCAAGCCGCAAGGGAAGAGCGCCGCGCGAGACCCAGCGACGGCAAGAGGTTCTAGATGAGCGATCCGCGCCAACGCGCGTTGCTCCCCGATTCCGTCCCGCTTCCACTCGCACCTCGCCGCCGGCTGCCTGTGTTCGGCCTGGATTGGCCGCGGCTGACGACCGGCGCGGAAATCCTCTGTGCGGGTCTGGCAGGACTGATCGCCGCTTACGTCGTCTGGTCCACGATTCGCCTGGTGATCGCCAGCACACTGGCGATTCCATTCGAGGACCAATGGGGCGAGCTCATCTTTTCCGGCCGACGAATTCTTTCGAGCTGGTTATTCAGCCAACACAACGAGCACCGGCTCGTTTTCCCGCGACTGATATTTTTCGTCGATTATTGGCTTTTTGATGAAAATAATCGCTTCGATTTTATTTGCAACCTCACGCTCCCTTGTCTCATATGTGCCGGCGTGCTTGTAATATTATGGCAGGCATTAACGAACTGGCGCGAGCGCGTTTGGGTCGCCGGCGCTGTGGCGGCACTGCTGTTTTCGGCTATGCAATGGGAGAATTTTGCCTGGGGCTTTCAGGTAGGGTGGTTTCTCGTCGAACTGGGGGCCGTGGGGGCTTTTGCCGCTCTCGGGCTTGGCCGAACTGCCTGGTCGAACGTCAGCATCGCAATCTTCGCCGAAACTGTCTCAATGTACAGTTTGGCATCCGGCGCTAGTGTGCCGATCATCGCGATTTTGCTGGCTACCTGGCGACGCTACTCCGTGCGACAGATAGGAGTTCTTGTCGTTGCTGCGATCGCGTTGCTTGGTTTTTACCTGCACGGCTATCACACGCCGAGTTATCATTCGAACCCATTCGCATTGCCGGGAGAATTCCGGCCTGTGGCCGAGTACATTGCAGTCGATTTGGGCAATCCGTTGGCCCAGTTGGCGGTCGCCTTCGGCGCAGCGCATCCCACCAGAATAGCGGGCATCGCCGGAGCGGTCGGCGCTCTAGCATTCGGGTACGCTGCGATCGTGTTGACGCGGTCGCCACGCGAGCCCAGCGGGAGCACTGTCGTCTTGCTCACCACGGCTGCCTATGGGCTCAGCACGGCGGCCCTGACAGCGCTCGGGCGGGTTCGCTTCGGCCTCCCGCAGGCCGAGTCGAGCCGGTATTCGACGCCGATGTTGCTGTTCTGGCTGGCATTGGCGCTGATTGGCTTTACCGATGTGGTGCGACATCGCCCGCGGCTGCGACTGCCGGCAATGCTGGTGGGGCTTTGCTGCCTAGTCCCGCTAGCGGCAGCGCAGGCGTATTTCATAAAGGAGGCAGTTTCCCAGATATTGTTGCGCAAGGAGGCCGGGGCCGCACTGTTGGCGGGGATATCGAACAACGATGCACTTGCGAAGGTGTTTCCGGCCGAGCAGATACCTCTCGTTTTGCGTCAGACAAACCGCCTCCGGCGGCGCCACTTGGCGCTGTTTGCCGATCCGTGGAGCGAATGGCGCGGCGCGCCGCTGCGAGAGCATGTTCGCATCCTCAATGGCCCCGGCCGCTGTCGGGGTGGCATCGGCGAGATCCGCCGAGTGCCGACACGGGATGGCCGCCCCGGTTGGACTGCGTCGGGTTGGGCCTGGGACCAGACGGACAATGTTCCGCTGCAAAGGATCGTCCTGACCGATGAGCAAGGGCGCGTCATCGGCTACGGTCTCGGCGGATTCTCACCCCCGCGAGCCAGTGAGGAGGCCGCGAGCGGCTGGCGCGGCTATTTTGCCATCTCCGCTGCTGCCCCGGTCTCCGCCTATGCGCTGCTCAACGGCGGCGCGGTGGCTTGCCGGGTCGGCACAGATATCGCCGAGACCAGTAAGCCGCCGAAATTTGTTTCAGAGAGCAAGGTCGATCGAGTGGAGGATTGCTCGCTCGATACGATGGACGGGAGATTATTTGGAGCGTTGAAGGAACCTGTTGTGGTGAGCAACGACCAAGTGGATGTCGCCGGCTGGACGGCGCCGGCGGCGCGGCGCGGCATAGGGCCTGATGCGACCTGGATTTCGCTGACAGCGGCAGACGGAAAGCGCCGCTTCTACCCGGCCGACACGGTGGGCCGTCCGGACGTGCTCGCCTATTTCAGGCAACCGAGAATGAAGAGTCCGGGATTTACGGCAGCTCTCGATCTATCCGGGCTAACCGGTACCCAAAAGCTGGCAATTTACTCGACGCATGATAACAACGCGTACCGTTGCCCGCAACAGGCGGTTTTGCAACTTGGTCGGAAAAGCGCGGCGGTCACAAAAAATGCGAAATGAAGTACCCATCCGCCGAGAGCCGCCTTGCGCTGAGGCGGGATTGGGGGCCGTTTTGAAGCACCGGTGCAAGTGACAGTGCTTGCACCAGTGCAAGAGACGGTGTCGAGGTGATTACGGGACCGGAACGGCGACGGCGCTGGTCGGAGGAACAGAAACGATCGATCGTAGCGGCGAGCCTGGCGCCGGGGGCGGTGGTCAGCGAGGTGGCGCGTCGCGCCGATGTCGGCGCTGGCCAGATTTATCGCTGGCGCAAGGAATTGCGCCACCCGACGCGGCGGCTGCGGCATGCGACGACGCGCCGTGCGGTGAGCCGGCGATCGAGGTCGAGTTCGCCGGCAAGGCGCGGGTTCGCATACCGGGGTCGGTGCTGGCGGAATTGGCTGCGGCCGTCGTCCGCACCGTGACGCGGCGATGATCCCGGCCCCCTCGGGCGTGCGGGTGTGGCTGGGCCTTGTCGAAACCTGTTGCCAAAAGTGACGCTAAGGAAAGACAGTGGATTCAATATCTTATCGCGCAGGCATCTTCCGGTGAACTGGAACCTATTGAAATCCTGGAAAACTCAGCTTTTGCAAGGTTGCTTGGCACTCGGGCGGCGTGTTATCGGCGCAAATGCTCGACCTTCAGCTAGCGCCATAGCCAGGCGAAGTCGTAGGTGGCGATCGGATCGGCCGGCTTAGGCTGTTGCCGCGAGCGGTTTTCGAGATGCTTCAGCCAAACGGCAAGTTTCTCGCGGCCGGCGGCGGTCCGCGCTGCGGCTCGCGGCGTCACGTCGCCGAGCATGGGGACCGGCTGATCGAGCAGGGTGCAGTATTGCCGGTCGAGGGACTGATGGACGAGTTTGGTTTGAACCTCAAGCGGAATGTCGGAGGCGGGGCGAGGCCGATCCTGGTGCTGCGCCAACATCTGATCGATCGACTGGATTTGCGCCAGCGGCGCCGTCACAAGCTCGCCCAGGGCGGCGCGCAGCATTGCGGTCGCGCGCTCGGCCCGCGCCGCCGAATTGACGCTGACGACGAGTGTGCTCTCCTTGATCTCGACATTGCCGAGCACCGTCCGGCCGTCCTGTATCGTCACGTTGTAAGCCATGACATTTTCGGCGTCCGCGTTGCGCCTTTGCGGGTGTGGCGGGGTGGGATCGGCGAGCCAGTTCCAAAAAGTGTCGTTCTCGCGGTGCAGGCTCGCGATCGCGTCGAGACGGTCAGCGACTTCGTCCGATGTCGCCTTAGCCGCCAAGGGGAACCACACCTCGTGGAAGACCACCTCGTCCCCGTCGCTGTTCTGGACCGTGGGGCGGAAGAGCCCGAGCGCCTTCGGCAGCGTATCGAGCAGCCAGATCGCGGTAAAATGCGGCGTCATCCCGCGCAGCCCGTCGTCCGCGATCGGCTGCTTCCGGGCGGACCGCACCGCGGTCCCTGATCGGCCGGCGGTCGGCTGAAGCTCGGCCGGCGGTCGGCTGAAGCTCGGCCATCAGCCGCACTGAAGTCTCGAAGGGAAAGCCAAGAAGGCCGCCGGTCAGAATACGTTTCTGGCCTTGCACGACGATGCGCGCGGCGATGCGGTCCCATTCGGCAAGAGTTCGCGTTGCAGTGTGCTCGCTGACCAGAACGGGTTCGCCGCCGCGGATCAGGTCGCGTGCAAGAAATGACTCCCCGGGGACGATGGCGCTGACCTCGTAAAGGCTCAGGATCGAGTTGCGCAGCGC
>JASIAN010000174.1 GCA_030042035.1 Alphaproteobacteria bacterium
AGTTCGCGCACCCGCGGATAGGCGGGCTCGGGCCGCTCGGGGTCTTCGCTGTTGGAGAGGCCGTTATGGCCACCGGCGAGCCACGGGTCTTCGTAGACGACGCCGCCGAGCCAGTCGCAGAACTTGTGATAGGCGCGCTTCCACAACGCGCGAAAGGCGCGGGCGGAGGAGACGATCGGGTAGTAATGGACGCCGTAACGGGCCGAGATCTCGGCGATGCGGTACGGCATGCCGGCGCCGCAGGTGATGCCGTGGATGAGGCCGCGGGCGCCTTCGAGCACCCCGTGCAGCACGCGTTCGGCCGCCGCCATCTCCCACAACACATTCATGTGGATGCGGCCCTCGCCGTTCGCGCGCTCGTGCGCGACGCGCGCCTGTTCGATGCCGCCGGCAATCGCGTAGGCGATCAGTTCCTCGTGACGTTCGCGCCGGGTACGGCCGCGATAGATCTGCGGGATCGGGCGGCCCGCCTCGTCGTAACTGTCGGCGTTGACGCCGGAAAACGTTCCGACCCCGCCCGAGGCTGCCCAGGCGCCAGAGCTTTCGCCGTTCGATACCGAGATGCCCTTGCCGCCTTCGACCAGCGGTAGCACCTCGCAACCGGATAACAGAATCGAGTTGAGCGGCTTCACCGCAACGCTGCCTCCCGCACCGGGGCCGGCCTTGCCGCACGATGCCCCGCGTTTTCGCGCAGGATTATATCGGGAGCGTCGCTGAAAACGGAAGTGACGCCCCAGGTATAGAGCAGGCGGGCGCGCGCCAGGTCGTTGACAGTGTAAGCGGCGAGCGGATAGCCGGTGGCGCGGATCGCGGCGGCGCGCCGGGACGTGAGCCGGCGTTGATCGGCGCCGATCGCGACGCAGCCGAGGTGGCGCGCGACTTCGCGCCAGCCGCGCGGCACCTGACGGAACAGCACGCCGAGCGGCAGCTGAGGCGCCAGCGCGCGCACCGCCGCCAGCACCGGCAGCGCAAAACTCGACACCAAGAGCGCCGGCAGCTTCGCACCCGGTTGCCGCAACGTTGCGGCGACCGCTGCCGCGGTGGCATAGGCGCGGCCGCGCTCGGCCTTCACTTCGATGTCGGCGCCGAGCCCCAATTCGACGCACAGCGCCAACGCCTCATCGAGCGCCGGCATCCGCTCGCCGGCAAATTTCGGGGCGAAGCGGGCGCCGGCGTCGAGTTGCCGGATTGCCGCAAGCGTCTGCGCCGCGACCGGTCCCGTGCCGTTTGTCGTGCGGTCAAGCGTCGGGTCGTGGCACAGTACCAGGGCGCCGTCGCCGGTCAGCCGCACATCGAATTCGACCCAGCGGCAGCCCAGCGCCGCGGCGCAGCGCAAGGCGGCAAGCGTGTTTTCCGGCGCCCGCGCCGCCGCGCCACGATGCCCGATGACCGGCGGCAGCGACGAATCGTCGCACCTCACACGGCAGCTTCGGCCGGCTGCGGCTGCGGCGGGCGGCGCGCCGGCCCCAAATCCTCGCCGGTCTCCTGGTCGACTTGGCGCATGCTGAGCTTGACTTTGCCGCGGTCATCGAAGCCCAAGACCTTGACCTTGACCTGGTCGCCGAGCTTGACGACGTCGGCGACTCTGGCGACCCGCTGCGGCGCCAGTTCGCTGATATGGACGAGGCCGTCGCGCGACCCGAGGAAATTTACGAAAGCGCCGAAATCGACCAGCTTGACCACCTTGCCGGTGTAGATGTGGCCGACCTCGGGTTCGGCGACGATGCCGCGAATCCAGTCGATCGCGGCGTTGGCGGCATTGGCGTCCACCGCGGCGACTTTGATCGTGCCGTCGTCGTCGATGTCGATCTTGGCGCCGGTGGTCTCGGTGATCTCGCGAATCACCTTGCCGCCCGAGCCGATGACATCGCGAATCTTGTCGCGGGGGATCGTAAACGTCGTGATGCGCGGCGCGTTCTCGCTGACCTGCTCGCGCGCCCCGGTCAGCGTCTTCGCCATCTCGCCGAGGATGTGGGTGCGGCCCTCGCGCGCCTGATCCAGGGCGGTGCGCATGATCTCCTCGGTGATCGAGGTGATCTTTATGTCCATCTGCAATGCGGTGACGCCGCGCTCCGTGCCAGCGACCTTGAAGTCCATGTCGCCCAGATGGTCCTCGTCGCCGAGGATGTCGGTCAGCACGGCAAAGCCTTGCGGCTCCTTGATGAGGCCCATCGCAATGCCGGCGACCGGCCGCGGCAGCGGCACGCCGGCGTCCATCAGCGCCAGCGACGCGCCGCACACCGAGGCCATCGACGAGGATCCGTTCGATTCGGTGATCTCGGAGACGACGCGGATCGTGTAGGGAAAGCTCTCTCTCGCCGGCAAGAGCGGCCGCACGGCGCGCCAGGCGAGCTTGCCGTGGCCGATCTCGCGGCGCCCGGGCGAGCCCATGCGCCCAGCCTCGCCCGTGGAATAGGGCGGGAAGTTGTAATGGAGCATGAAGTTTTCGCGGTACTCGCCTTCCAGCGCATCGATGATCTGCTCGTCCTGGCCGGTACCGAGCGTCGCGACGACGAGCGCCTGGGTCTCGCCGCGGGTGAACAGCACCGAGCCGTGTGCGCGCGGCAGGATACCGACCTCACAGTCGATCGGGCGCACGGTCCGGGTGCCGCGCCCGTCGATGCGCGGCTCGCCGCGCAAGATCGCGCCGCGCACGATCTCCTTTTCGAGATCCTTGAACAGCTTCAGCGCGAGCATCCGTTCCGCCTCGTCCTCGAACAGCGCCGCGGCGCTTTCCCTGGCCGCGTCGAGCCGGGTGCTGCGCTCCTGCTTGCCTTGCTCGCGATAGGCCGCCTCGAGGTGCGGCCCCACCGCCTGGCGCAATTTCGCCTCGATGTCCACCCTGTTGGCGGGCGGCGCGGCCACCGGCCAGGGGTCCTTGGCGCAGGTCTCGGCCAGTTCGATGATCGCGTCGATGACCGGCTGGAAGCTGCGGTGGCCGAACATGACGGCGCCGAGCATCATCGCTTCCGACAATTCCTTGGCTTCCGACTCGACCATCAGCACGCCTTCCTGCGTGCCGGCAACGACAAGGTCGAGCTGCGAGCGCGGCATGTCATCGAGCGTCGGGTTCAACACGTAATCGCCGTTGATGTGGCCGACCCGGCAGCCGCCGATCGGCCCAAGGAACGGGATTCCGGAGATCGTCAGCGCCGCCGAGGTGCCGACCATCGCGACGATGTCGGGGTCGTTTTCCAGGTCGTGGCTCAGCACCGTGCAGACGACTTGCGTCTCGTTGACAAAGCCGGGCGCGAAAAGCGGCCGGATCGGCCGATCAATGAGCCGCGAGACCAGCGTCTCCTTTTCCGACGGTCGGCCTTCGCGCTTGAAAAAACCGCCGGGGATCTTGCCGGCGGCGAAACTTTTCTCCTGGTAATTGACGGTCAGCGGAAAGAAATCCTGCCCTGGACGGGTCGATTTCACAGAGACGGCGGTGCACAGCACCGTCGTCTCGCCATACGTCGCCATGACGGCGCCGTCGGCCTGCCGCGCGATTTTGCCGGTCTCCAGCACGAGGCGGCGACCGCCCCAGGTCAACTCCTTACGGAAAACCTTGAACATCCGTTATGGTTCCTCCCGACAGACCGACAGCGCAGAGCCCGCGCTCCGGCGCTGTCCCGCAACGGGCCGTCCCGCCGCCGATTTCGCCTCGCCTATCACACCGACACGCATATGGCGATGTTTGCGCCGTCCGCAATGCGGAAACCCTCTCCCGTGATGCGGGCGAGGAATACCGCGCGCTCTCCGCTCAGCGGCGCAGGCCGAGACGGCCGATCAGCGTGCGATAGCGTTCCTCGTCCGTTCGCCGCAGATAATCGAGCAGGCGCCGCCGCTGGCCGACCATGACAAGAAGGCCGCGCCGCGAATGAAAGTCCTTTTTGTGGCTGCCCAGATGGTCGGTCAGGTTGCGGATGCGCTCCGACAGGACCGCGACCTGCACTTCGGGGGAGCCGGTATCGCCGGCCTTCATCGCATATTCGCCGATCAGCGCCTGCTTGCGCTCGGGAGTAATCGACATCGAAGGTTCCTTTCACGCGAGAATGACGCGCACCGGACGCAGACGGCCCTCTTCGACCCGCGCCAGCGCCACGACGCGGCGCGCGTGCCAAAGGCCGACCAACGCGCCTTCGGCGATCCCGCCATCGCGGCATGCCGGCGCGACCCCCTGGCCGTGGCGCAGTCGGGCCGCTTCCGCTGCCGTCACGGCGAGCGCCGGGATGTCGTCCAGCGCCGTCTCGATCGGCAGGAGATGTTCGGAAGCGCCAAGACTATGCCCGAGCGTCACCGCCCGATCCAGTGAAATCGCTTGCGCCTCCGTAAAGCGGCCGACCGCCAGCCGGCGCAACTCGACGACATGGGCGCAGGTGCCGAGCGCCTGCGCCAGATCGCGGGCGAACGCGCGGACATAGGTGCCTGCACCGACAACTGCCTCGAACTCCGCGTGCTCCGGGTCGACGGCCGACACCAGGCGCAGCGCAAAAATCTCGACCGTACGGACGGCCAACTCCGGCGGCGAGCCGGCGCGCGCCAGATCGTAGGCGCGGCGGCCGCCGAGCTTGATCGCGGAATAGGCCGGCGGCCGCTGCAAAATCCTCCCGGTGAAGGCCGGCAGCGCGGCGCGGATATCTTCGGCGCTCGGCCGCGCCGCGCTCTCCGCGACGACCGCGCCGTCGCGATCATCGGTGTCGGTGGCAACCCCCCAGCGGACGCGGAAGCGGTAATGCTTTTTGCCGCCGGCGAGGCATTGCATCGTCTTCGTTGCCTCGCCGAGCGCCAGCGGCAGGACGCCGGTCGCGAGCGGGTCGAGCGTGCCGGCGTGCCCGACCTTGGCGCCGGTGGCGCGCTTGACGCGCGCCACCGCATGCGCCGACGTGATGCCCTCCGGCTTGTCGATGACGAGCCAGCCGCTGAGCCCGCGATCACGCGTCGTCATCGCGCTCCGCGTGCAGGTCGCGCGCGACCTCCGGCGTCGCGAGCAGCGCGGCGATGCGCGCCGCATTGTCGAAGCTGTGGTCGAAGGCGAACACGAGGTTGGGCGCCTGACGCAATTCGACGGCGCGGGCGAGCCGGCCGCGCAGAAACGGCGCGCTGCGCTGCAGGGCCGCCATAATCGCGTCGGCGTTGGCGCCGGCGAGTGGCATGACAAAGGCGGTGGCGTTTTTCAGATCGGGACTGACGCGCACCTCGGTCACCGTGATGCTGGCGTCGCTCAACGCCGGATCGCGCAACTCGCCGGAGCACAGGAGCTGCGCCAGGGCGTGGCGCAACTCCTCGCCGACGCGCAGCTGGCGCTGGGTCGCTGCGCGCGCCGACAGGCTATATTCCTTGTCCCTGCGTCTCGGCATCGCGTTACAGCGCGCGGGCGACTTCCTCCAGTTCGAAGCACTCGATGACATCGCCCTGCTGGATGTTTTCATAGTTCTCAAAGGCCATGCCGCATTCGTAGCCTTCCCGCACCTCGCGCACCTCGTCCTTGAAGCGCTTCAACGTCTTCAGCGCGCCTTCGTGGATCACCACATTGTCGCGCAACAGGCGCACCCGGGCGCCGCGCCGCACGACGCCGTCCGTTACCATGCAACCCGCGACCTTGCCGACGCGGGTGATGTTGAAGACTTCGCGGATCGCGGCATTGCCGAGGAAATGTTCGCGCAGGGTCGGCGCCAGCATGCCGGAGAGCGCGTTCCTCACATCGTCGATCAGGTCGTAGATGATCGCGTAATAGCGGATCTCGACGCCGTCGCGCTGCGCCAACTCGCGCGCCTGCGGGTTGGCGCGGACGTTGAAGCCGATGATCAAGGCGCCGGTCGCCTTGGCGAGGATCACGTCGCTTTCGTTGATGCCGCCGACCGCGGAGTGCAGCACGCGCACCGCAACCTCGTCGGTCGACAATTTCTCGAGCGAACCGACGATCGCTTCCAGTGACCCCTGCACGTCGGATTTGACGACGACGGCCAACTCCTTGGCGGCGCCGGCGGCAATTTTCGAGAACATCTGTTCGAGCGTGCCGCGCCCGCCGGCCGCGGCGGCCTGGTCGCGCCGCCGGCGCTGGCGGAAATCGGCCACCTCGCGGGCCCGGCCTTCGTCGTCGACGACGACAAAATCGTCGCCGGCGAGCGGCAGACCGTTGAGGCCGAGCACCTCGATCGGTGTTGCCGGCCCGGCCTCGCGCAAATTCTGCCCACGCTCGTCGACCAGTGCCCGCACTCGGCCCCACTCGCTGCCTGACACGAAAATGTCGCCGACTTTGAGCGTGCCGCGCCTGACCAGCATGGTGGCGACCGGGCCGCGGCCACGTTCGAGCTCGGCTTCGAGCACAACCCCTTCGGCCGGCCGATGGGGATTGGACTTCAGGTCGAGCAGTTCGGCCTGCAGGAGGATCGCTTCCTCGAGTTTGTCAAGGTTGGTCTTTTTCAGCGCCGAGACCTCGACATCGAGCACCTCGCCGCCGAGCTCCTCGACGACGATCTCGTGCTGCAGCAACTCCTGGCGCACCCGGTCGGGCCGCGCATCGGGCCGGTCGATCTTGTTGATCGCGACGATGATCGGCACCTCGGCCGCCTTGGCGTGGCGGATTGCCTCGACCGTCTGCTCCATGATGCCGTCGTCGGCGGCGACGACCAGCACGACGATGTCGGTGATGTTGGCGCCGCGCGCCCGCATCGCGGTAAACGCCTGGTGACCCGGCGTGTCGACGAACGTGATCTGGCGGCCGCTTTTCAGCGTAACGCGATAGGCGCCGATATGCTGGGTGATGCCGCCCGCCTCGCCAGCCGCGACATCGGTCTCGCGCAGCGCGTCCAAGAGCGAAGTTTTGCCGTGGTCGACATGGCCCATGACGGTGACGACCGGGGCGCGCGACTCCAGCATCTCGGGCTCGTCGGCTTCGCCGCGCAGCCCGATCTCGACATCCGATTCGGCGACGCGGCGAGCCCGGTGGCCAAATTCGCCGACGATCAGTTCGGCGGTGTCGGCATCGATCGTCTGGTTGATCGTTGCCATGACGCCCATGCGCATCAGCGCCTTGATCACGTCGGCGCCGCGCTCGGCCATGCGGTTGGCGAGTTCCTGGATCGTGATTGCCTCGGGGATGATGACGTCGCGCACGATTTTCGGCTGTTCCTGGCGATAAAGGCGCTGGCGCTCACGCTCGCGGGCGCGGCGCACCGAGGCAAGGCTGCGCACCCGCTCGCCGGCTTCCTCGTCGAGCGCGCGGGTCACGGTCAATTTGCCGGCGCGGCGCCGCTGCTCGTCGGCGCGACGCACCGGCGCGGCCGGGCGCTTCAATTCTGGGCGGCGGCCGGGACGCGCTGCCGCCGGCCGCTCCTCTTCTTCCTCCTCCTCGGCCGGCACCGCCATCTTGCCGGCGGCGGCGAGGGCTGCGACCTTGGCTGCGGCCGCCTTGCCGGCGCGCTCGGCGACCTCGCGTCGCGACTCCTCCTCCTTGCGCCGTGCTGCCTCGTCGGCGGCGCGCTTTTGCGCCTCTTCCGCCTCGCGCTTGCGTGCTTCCGCCTCTTCCTGGCGACGCCGCGCCTCTTCTTCGGCACGACGACGCGCCTCCGCGGCGGCGCGCTCCTCTTCCTGGCGGCGGCGATCGGCTTCGGCGATCGCGGCGCGGCGATGCGCCTCCTCGTCAGCCTTACGCGCATCCTGCAAGACGCGCACCCGGGTGGCGTGCTCCTCGGCGGTCAGCGTCCGCGGCGCGCCGAGGCGGCGCCCCGGTTCTGCCGTCTCCGGCGCGGCCGGGGCGGGCTGGAGTCGC
>JASIAN010000175.1 GCA_030042035.1 Alphaproteobacteria bacterium
GAACGAACCCGCTCGCGCGGGAGAGCGCTTCGCGCAAGGCGAGCAAGCGGCGAGGATCAGGGCCAGCAAGTGATCGACAGACGATGACGCGGCGGGCGTCCCGTCCTGAGGATTGGGAGTTCCAACCCTTCCCCCTCAGGACAGGAGCCTGCAATGAGCGACAAGCCGATCAGCGATCTGCGCCGCCGCATGATCGCGGACATGACGGTCCGCAGCTTCAGCGACAAGACCCAGCACGAGTATATCCGGCAGATCGCGACCTTTGCCCGATTTCTCGGCCGGCGGCCCTCGGCGGGCACGTCATGCGGTGCGAGAACGACGCCTGTGCCTATACGACCATCGCTTACAACAGCTGCCGCAACCGGCACTGTCCGAAGTGTCAGGGCGCGGCGGCGCGTCAGTGGATGGCGGCGCGGGCGGCGGAGCTGCTGCCCGTGCCGTACTTCCACGTCGTCTTCACACTGCCAGCGCCGATCGGCGACATCGCCTATCAGAACAAGGCGGTGATCTACGATCTCCTGTTCCGGGCATCCGCCGAGACGATGCTGACGATCGCGGCTGACCCCAAGCATCTCGGCGCCAGCATTGGCATCACCGCGGTGTTGCACACTTGGGGATCGGCGATGACGCATCATCCGCACGTGCACATGATCGTGTCGGGCGGCGGCATCTCACCTGATGGATCACGGTGGATCTCCCAACGGCCCGACTTCTTGCTGCCGGTGCGCGTGCTGTCAAAGCTGTTCCGCCGGCTGATGATCGAGCAGCTCATCGCCGCACATGCCGCCGGCCGAGCCTGAGGACATCGCTGCCGCGCCGCCTGCGCCGCTTAAGCCGTGCCGTGCTGCGGCTCGGCCATGCGCATCATCGAGCGGTTCAAGGCAGCCGAGCCGGTGCGACACCGGCCGGCTGCAATGCCGCCGCCAGCAGGATCGACACCTCATGAGCCCGGGAACCCTCAGTCGCCCCCGCTGTGCCGATCTGTCTTGCGGGTCCACGGCCGGCCGCAACGGCGCTCGTCCAAACCGGCATCCCGCAAGGCCCCGATCGGCCTCGAATCCTTGTCGTCGGGCAACTCCGGCCTCATCGCTATCACCGCCTGGCGCCGTAATCATTCCGTCCGCCGCGTCATCCGCAGCGGTAGCCTCGACGACGCTGTCGAAATCCCCATAGAACCCGCGGCACCGCTGCCCCTACATCCCGCGGCTTCCGTCCCTGCAGGCTTTCGGACGACGGCCCCGGTGCGCGTGGCTGGGCTCGTCGTGGGGCCGTCATCCGAAACCCTCTACCGGAGGGGCAGACCCCACAGCTTGAATTTAAGGTCTGCTGTTGCTGAGGTAAGCCGTCGGTGGCTCGGCTGGCTGAGGGAGCGATCGCCGTGGTACCGAGCGAGAATTCGCGTGATCCAACAGGTCTCCGGCGTCAAGATCGGCGTGAAGCTCGGGTCGGCCTTGCCCAGCGAAATCGAGCAAAGGCCTTACGCAAGAGGGTGAGATGAGGAAGATCGAGATCGCCGCTTACGGCGTGCCGGAAGAGGTCGCGCAATGCGTCGAGGCGCCCGATGTCGGGGCGCCTGGCGCCGGAGACATCGTTTTCGACATCCTGGCGTTTCCGATCAACCCGGCCGACCTGTCGTTCTGCCGTGGCACCTATCGCCTCGCACCGGCGCTGCCGGCGACGCCGGGCGGCGAGTGCGTCGGTCGAGTCACCGCGATTGGCAGTGCAGTCTCGGGCATCAACCCGGGCGATCTTGTCATTCACATGCAACGCGAGAACTGGGCGCAACGCCGCCGCGTTCCCGCCACCGACGCGATTCCCCTGCCCGCCGGGATCGACCTCAAACAGGCGGCAATGCTGCGCATCAACCCGGCGACCGCGTTTTGCCTGCTGGAAGACCATGTCGCGCTGAAACCTGGCGACTGGGTCATTCAGGATGTCGCCAATTCGACGGTGGGACGGCATCTGATCGTGCTCGCCGGGCAGAAGGGCGTGCACACGATCAATGTCGTGCGCCGTAGCGATGTGACCGCCGAACTGCGCGACCTTGGTGCCGACGCAGTGCTCGAGGATGGCCCCGGCTTGGCGCAGCGTGCCAAGGCGGCCGCGGCCGGCGCGCCGATCCGCCTCGGCATCGACGCGATCTCGGGCGAGGCCTTTGGCCGCATCGCCGACTGCCTCGCCGAGGGCGGCGTCGCAGTCAATTACGGCGGCCTGTCGGGCGAGGACCCAAAGGTGTCGCGCAGCGCGCTCGGCAACGGTGTGGCGCTGATGGGTTTCAATCTCGGCCGCGGGCTGGCCAAGCGCAGCACGGAGCAGGTCCGCGCGCTCTATGCCGACCTCGCCCGGCAATTGCGCGACGGCAAGCTCTACGCGCCGGTCGACGCGACCTATCCGATCGAGCAGATCAAACAGGCGCTGGTCCATGCCCAGCGCCGCGGCCGCCACGGCAAAGTCTTGGTACTGCCAAACGGACCGCTCTGAGCCAAGCCAGTTCCCGGCGTCGTGGCGGAGCGCCGGCTCTGGGTTTCAGAAGGAAGACCTCGCCACGAAGCGAGGCACGGGAGAGACGCGCCGCTGGTCGCGGCGCCGACAGAGAGCAGATCCTACGCGTAGAGGCCGCTCAAACCTGAAGCGCCGTTGCGCAGGCTCGCCGAGGCGTTACGATAAAAGCATGCTCCAGGCGCTTCGGCCAGAAGACGCGCTCGCGATTGCTGAGGTATCGCGGCGACGCAGTCGCGACGAGCAGGCGATGGCCCAATATCTCGGCATCGGGCGACGGGCGCGCGCAAACGGGGCGCCGCCGGCTGGTACGCTCTTGCGCCTCCCAGGTGATGTCGACCTTGCGGCCTTCGAGAGTGACGAGCGGCGCCGCCTCGAGGCCGCAATCGTGCAGCTTTCGCCCGACGCACGACGCGAGCTCATAGCGCTTATTTGGCTGGTACAGCGGCCGTTATTGAGTTTCGAGGCCGCATTGCGGCGCACGCACCGCATCCCGCCGGCGGCGCAGCCCGGATATCTCATGGGCATACGGCTCGAGCGCTACATCG
>JASIAN010000024.1 GCA_030042035.1 Alphaproteobacteria bacterium
TGACGCCAGGCGGCAACCCTTTCCGTCGTCATAGCCGGGCTTGACCCGGCCATCTGTGCGCGTCAGGCTCGATGGCGACCATTTCTGAACGCCGTTCGGAGCGCGCCATGAAGCTGATGTGGTTCCACCTGATGCCGTACACCGAGCTTCCCGACGATTTCCGGGAGAAAAACCCGAGCGTATGGGTCGATATCCATTCTTCGCTGTTCGACCCGCGGCGCGCCCATCACATGTATAACGACTTCATGGATGAGCTCGAATTTGCCGCCGAATGCGGCTTCGCTGCGGTCTGCGTCAACGAGCACCACAACAACGGCTACGGGCTGATGCCCAGCCCCAACCTGATCGCGTCCTCGCTGGCCCGGCGCACGACCGACACGGCCTTATGCGTGCTCGGCAATTCCCTGGCGCTCTACAACCCGCCGACCCGGGTCGCCGAGGAATTCGCGATGATCGACGTGATCTCGGGCGGGCGGCTCATCGCCGGCTTCCCGGTCGGGTCGCCGATGGACACCTGCTACGCCTACGGCCAGAACCCCTCAACCCTGCGCGAGCGCTATCTCGAAGCGCACGATCTTGTCGTCCGCGCCTGGACCGACCCCGATACGTTCGCGTGGAATGGCCGCTTCAACCAGCAGCGTTACGTCAATATCTGGCCGCGCCCCATTCAGAAGCCGCGCCCGCCCATTTGGATCCCCGGCGGCGGCTCGGTCGAGACCTGGCGCTGGTGCGCCCAGATGGACCACGTCTACTGCTACCTGTCGTATTACGGCTATAAGGCGGGGCAGGCGACGATGGACGGGTTCTGGGCCGAGATGGACCGGCTCGGCAAGGACCGGAACCCGTATCACGCCGGCTTTCTGCAATTCGTCGGCGTCGCCGAGACGCGCGAGGAGGCCTACAAGCTCTACCGCGAGCCGGCGGAATACTTCTACGGCAGATGCCTCCACATCGATCCGCGCTTTGCCGGCCCGCCCGGCTACACAACCGAGGAAACGCAGCGCCGCGGCATCCAGGGCCAGGTGCAGCAGGCCGCCGCCAACACGCAGCGCTATGAGACGAAGTTCCAGATGCTGGCGCGCGAGATGGATGCGATCGTCGACAAGGGCTACGTGATCATCGGCTCGCCCGACGAAGTCGCGGCGCAACTCCGCGAGGTCGCGACAAACCTCAACGTCGGCCACCTGATGCTGCTTTTGCAATTCGGCAACATGCGGAAAGATTTGGCGAAGTACAACACGCAGCTATTCGCCGAGCGCGTCATACCGCAGTTGCACGACGTGTTCGCCGAGTGGGAAGACCGCTGGTGGCCCCAGCCGATGGCGCGCAGCGAGCGGGCGGCCTTGCCCTCATGGCAGCCGGCGCCGGCGCTGGCGGCGGAGTAGTCGGTCGGTAACCCCCACCCCAACCCTCCCCCGCTGGCGGGGGAGGGAGTCCGACGCGCAGCGGCGGACGGGTGGGGGCAGAACAATCCTGAGAGAGGCATTTGTGACTGAACCCCAGACCACAACCGTCGAATTGAACGGCTTTTCGTGCCGGGTATGGACCGCCGGCAGCGGCCCGAAGCTCGGGTTTCTTGCCGGGTTTGGCGGGCTGCCGAAATGGGTGCCGTTCCTCGACGCGGTAGCCCGCGAGCGCACGGTCATCGTGCCGTCGCTGCCGGGTTTTCCCGGCGGCGAGCGCGGTCACACCGTGCTTGACACGCATCTCGATTGGGTATTGGCGACCCATCTATTGTTGCAGAAGGCCGGGCTCGACGGCGCCGATCTCGCCGGCAGCTCGGTCGGCGGCTCGCTCGCCGCCGAGGTCGCGGCGATCTGGCCCAATTCGGTGAGGCACCTGGCGCTGATCGCCCCGTTCGGCCTGTTCGACGAGAAGGACCCGGCGACCGACCCGTGGGCGCAGCGCGCCCCCGACGTGCCCGGCCTCCTGTGCGCCGATCCGGCGCGCTGGGAGGAATTGAAGGCGGCGCCGGAGGGCCTCAATTCGCCGGAATGGCCGATCGAGCAGGTGCGCGCCGCCGAAGCCGCGGCGCGTATTTTCTGGCCGCTCGGCAACACGAAATTGGAAAAGCGCCTGCCTCTGATCACGGCCCCGACGCTCCTTTTGTGGGGCGAAGAGGACCACATCATGCCCCGGAGCTACGCCGACAAATTCGCCCGCGGCATCGCCGGCCGCAGCGAAATCCGCGTCATCCGCGGCGCCGGCCATCTCGCCGAACTCGACAAGCCCGAAGAGGTCGCCGCCGCGATCCTGAGCTGGACGGGATAATCGTTCTGCTCCCTGTCATTGCGAGGAGGGCAGCGACGAAGCAGTCCCATTTGCGGCGCTGGATTGCCTCGCTTCGCGCGCAATGACGCATCATTCGCCTACCCGGCTGCTGCGAGGGCGGCTGCGAGCCGGCACGCGGCGTCGCGCAGCGGCTCGCGGTGCACCGCATCGATCGGCGGGCGCTCGCTGAGCGAGCCCGCGAGATCCTCGAGGATGCTGGCGAACAGCAGATGATGCAGATGGATTTCAACCTCGCGCCGTTCGTCGCGTGATCGCACGAGGCGGATCAGCACGCCGTCGTCCTCGGCGCGGGCTTCAAACGCGCAGTCGCGGCCGAACCCGCCGCGATAGAATTTGTCGGGAAAGTCGATCGCGACCTCGGCCTTGTCGGCGATTTGATGCATCCCTCCGCCCTCCGCGGCCATTCGCTGGCGCAGCGTGGCGGAAACAGCGCGGCGGCGCGTTGATCTGGCGCAATCGGCCGCGCCGCGCCGGCGGCGGAGACCGACCGCGCCGCGTCGTTGATTTCCGGCGGCGTCGGCGCAGAATGGCGCAAATCTGTGGAGGAGCGCTCAGCGATGCTGCCGACCCCGGGCTTTCATCATCTGCACCTGAATTCGGTCGATCCCGATGCGGCGATCGGTTTTTACGCCCGGCAATTCCCATCGACCCGCGGCGGCACGTGGGAAGGCATCAAGGCGCTCTATTCGCCCAATGACGTGATGATCCTGTTCGACAAGGTCGATCGGCCGCCGCCGACGGCGCCGCAAAGCGCGATCTGGCATTTCGGCTGGCACGTCACCGACGCGCCGGCAACTGTCGCCCACTGGCGCGAGCGCGGCGAGCTCGTCAAGCGGCCGCTCTTTACGACCGACGAAGGCGGCACGGTGCTCATTTCCAGCGACACCTGGCCCTCGATCGGCGCCACGCTCGGCCTGACCCGCGCGCAGATCGCCGAGGCCAAGGCAAACGGCGTGCAGCCGACGCGCAAGGGCGGCTTCTCCTATTGGTCGGGCGGGCCGGAGGATGCGCTGTTCGAGATCGCCGGCGATTATCCGGCCGAGCGCTTCAACCACGTCCATATGTGGCAGGAGCAGCCGTTCTGCGCGCTCTTGTGGTACAAAAAGCATCTCAACGCGCCGGTGCGCCAGGGCTTTTCCGATACCGAACTGATGGAAGCGAACTGCCGCGTCGAGCGCGGCGCCGACCGCACCTGGCCGGCCTTGAACCGTGATGGCATGTTCCGCACGCCGCGCGCCGGCGTCGAATTCGGCGATGTCGTCTTGACCTGGTACATGAACCAGGGCGAGGAGCCATTGGCGCCGAGCCGCGGCCAGATGCAGGATCATATCGGCCTGTCGGTCGGCGATCTCGATGCGTGGATCGCAAAACTGCGCGACGAGGGCGTCGCGATCCTCGATGGCCCTTATGCGCTCGGTGACACCCGCGCCGTCATGATCGAAGGGCCGAGCCGCGAAGGCATCGAACTGGTCGAGGTGCGGTGAGCGCGACGCCGCGCGAGGAGCGCTTCGGTCCTGGTCGTCGGCCGCGGCGGCGCCGCGTGCGAGCGGCCGGCTGACATCGACAGCGGAAGGGAGCCGTTCATGGACGAACAACATCTCGTCGAATATGCCTGCAGCGAGCGCATCGCGACGATCACACTTAACCGGCCGGACAAATTGAATGCGGTCAGCGACGAGGTCGTGCGCGCGCTCGATGCCGCGCTCAATCGCTTCGACCTCGACCCCGAGGCCGAGGTCGCGATCTTGAACGGCAAGGGCCGCGCGTTTTCGTCGGGCGCCGATGTGCGGCAGCGGCAATTGCGCAGCCGCGAGGAATTTGAGCGCTTGGGCGGGCCGCAGGGGCGCGGCGCCAATTCCGCCGATCTGTTGACCCGCGCCATCAACTGGAAGCCGGTCATCGCCGCCGTGCACGGGTACGTGCTGGGATTGGCGCTGGGCTTGACGCTCGAATGCGACCTGATCGTCGCCGCCGCCGGCACTCGCTTCCAATTGACCGAAACCTCGCGCGGCCTCGGCGCCTCGCGCTACTGGGCGCTGTTCCAATACCGCAACGCCGCCGCATTCGGCGACGAGATCGCGCTGACCGGGCGCTTCTTCACCGCCGAGGAAGCCTTCGCCGCCGGCATCATCAACCGCGTGGCGCCCGAGGGCCGACACCTCGACGTGGCGCGCGAGCTGGCACAGCAGGTCGCGAAAAACCCGCCATTGTCGGTGCGCTCGACGGTGCGGACACGGCGCTGGTACATGGAACGCTTGACCCGCGAGGCGCAGTTCATCGCCGCGCCGTTCCGCCTTTATCTGACCGAAGATTTCCACGAGGCGGCGCTTGCCTTCACCGAAAAGCGCCCGCCTCGCCCGTTCAAGGGCCGATGAGTTTCAAGATGCTGCGAGGCCTCCTCGTGCTCGTCACGCCCGGACGTGATCCGGGCATCTTGGGAGGCTTCCGCCTGCTTCAGCGAGATGGCCGGGTCAAGCCCGGCCAGGACGGATAATGGAAAAAGCGAACCGGCCTCTGGCCGGCATTACAGTCCTCGATTTCGGCCAGGTCTATCAAGGGCCGTACGCGACGCTGTTGATGGCGATGGCCGGCGCCGACGTGATCAAGATCGAGCCGCCCAATGGCGAGCCGCTGCGCCGCCGCGCGCCGCCCGGCAAGAGCACGACCTTTCCGATCGCGATGCTCAATTCCAATAAGCGCGCGATCACGCTCAATCTGAAGCACCCGAAGGGCCGCGCGCTGTTGTTCCGCATGGTCGAAAAAGCTGACGTGCTGCTCGAAAATTTCGCGCCCGGCGTCATGCAGCGGCTCGGCGTCGGCTGGACGGTACTGCACGAATTGAACCCGCGGATTGTCTACGCATCCGGCTCGGGTTTCGGCCTCTCGGGCCCCGACCGCGATAATCTGGCGATGGACCTGACGATCCAGGCGGTCTCCGGTCTCATCGCGACGACCGGTTTCTCGGACGGACCACCGGTCAAGGCAGGACCGGCGGTCGTCGATTTTCTGTCGGGCATTCACCTATATGCCGCGACGGTCACGGCGCTGTTCGAACGCGAGCGCACCGGCCGCGGCCGCCTTGTCGAAGTGGCGATGCAGGAAGCGGCCTACGCGAGCCTGACCTCACAGCTCCACGCCTATTTCGATACCGGCCGCGCGCCGCCGCGGCAGGGCAACGCCAGCCACGGCCGCGTCCCGCTCAACGTCTATCCGACGAATGACGGCTATGTCGCAATGAACATCGCGGTCGAGGAGCACTGGCAGAATCTGCTGCGCGCGATGGGACGCGAAGAGTTGCGCAACGATCCGCGCTTCGCCGACAACGCGGCGCGCGTCGCGCATCGCGAGCTGGTGGACGAGACCGTCGCCGCCTGGACCCGTACACTCGGCAAGATGGAAATCTTCGCGATCGCCAAAACGCAGCGAATTCCACTGGCGCCGGTCCGCGACGTCGACGAGGTCGTGCGCGACCGCCACATGCACGAGCGCGGCTTTCTCGTCGAGATCGAGCACGACGAAATCGGCCCCCTCACGGTGCCGACGTCGCCCTTGCGCTATCACGGCGCCGACCCGGTCGAGGCGGTGCCCAGCCCGAAGCTCGGCCAGCACAACGCAGAAATCTATGGCGGCTGGCTCGGCCTGTCGGCGGCGGACATCGCCGCGTTGATGAGCGAAGGCGTCATCTAGACCGCATGTCCGTGGAGGTGGAAGCCGGTTGAGATGGCCCGCCGCGACGTGTCGGCTAATGATCAGTCGAGCGCCAGGGTCAGGGATTTGAGGTAGGCGGTTTCGGGCAGCGCCGGATGGATCGGATGGTCGGGGCCGGCGCCGGCGCTTCTGAGGATGCGGGCGGAGCGGCCGGCGTCCTGCATGCCGCGACGCACGGCCTCGGCGAAGTCCGCGGCCGCGACATTGTAGGAGCACGACGCCAGAAACAGAAAGCCGCCGGCACCCGTCAATTGCGCGGCGAGGCGCGCCAGTTTGCGGTAGCCGCGCAATGCTGCCGGCGCCTCGCGCTTTGAGCGCGCGAACGGCGGCGGGTCGGCGATGACGAGATCGAAGCGCTCGCCCCCGGCGGCCAGCGCCGCGGCTTCGGCGAAGGCATCGCCGCGGCGGAACTCGCACATCCCGGCGACGCCATTGCGCGCCGCGGCCTCGGCGGCAAGCGCGAGCGCCGCCTCCGAGCGGTCAATGCCGAGCGCCGACCGAGCGCCGTTGCAAGCGGCCCGAATGGCGAACCCGCCGCCATAACAATAGAGGTCGAGAACGCGCAGGCCCGAGGCGATGCTCGCGATGAACGCGCGGCTGTCGCGCTGGTCGAAAAACCAGCCCGTTTTCTGGCCGGCCACTACGTCGGCGAGAAATACGGTGCCGCCTTCCTCGACCGCAACCGGTCCATCGATCGCGCCGAGCGCAACCGAGGTCGCGAGCGGCAGACCTTCGAGCGCACGCGCTGGGCTGTCGTTGCGCAGCACGATCGCCGCCGGCGCCATGAGGCCGCGCACTGCTTCGAAGACCGCTGGCAGCAACCGGTCGATGCCGGCGGTATTGGCCTGCACGACAAGCACCTCGCCATAGCGATCGACGATGAGGCCGGGCAGCCCGTCGGCCTCGGCATGTGCCAGCCGATAATAGGGACGGTCGTACAACCGCTCGCGGATCCTCAGCGCGCGTTCGAGCCGCCGCGTGAAGAACCGGCGGCCGATCTCGCGGCCGGCATCGCGATCGAACAGCCGCGCCGCGATCAGCGTGTGCGGGTTGAATGTCGCAACGCCGAGCGGCCGCTCGTCGGCACGGCGCAGTGTGACAAGGGTTCCCGGTGAGAGCGCCTTCGCCGCAGCGTCAATGCGGATTTCGTTCGAATAGATCCACGGGTAGCCATGGTCGGCGCGACGGTGGCCGCCGGCCGTCAGCGTCACAACCGGTCGCTGCGCCGGGTCATCGGCGAGTTCTGCCGCGGTGCGCGCAATGTCTGCCGTATCCGGCACTCTCGCCCTCCTGCACTCGCAATGGACGATAATATCCCGTCGCCCTATCATCGCAGCAACGCCGGACGAGGAGGAAGCCCATGCGCCACAGCACCGAACGCATCCTGACCAGCCATGCCGGCAGCCTGCCGCGGCCGGACGCCTTGATCGCCGCCAACGAGGCGCGCGAGCAGGGCCGCATCGACCCCGCCCAATTCGGGCAGACGCTGAGCCGCGCGATCGTCGATGTCGTGCGCCACCAGAAGGAGCTCGGCATCGACGTGCCGGGTGACGGCGAATTCGGCAAGTCGATGGCGCAGCGCGTCAATTACGGCTCGTGGTGGCGCTATTCCTGGCTGCGCCTCGGCGGCATCGAGATCGGCACGCAATCGCTCTACGACATGGAGGCGCGCCGTTCGACGCCCGGCCGCGTCGTGCTGACGAGCTTCGGCGACCGCCGCGACCGAGCGATGTTTTCGATCGCGTATAACGATCCGGAATCCGGCATCACGACCGGCTCCGGCGCCCGGCCGCCGACGCCGATCTGCACCGCGCCGCTTTCCTATGCCGGCGGCGACATGATCCGCACCGACATCGCCAATTTCAAGGCGGCGCTCCAGGCGGCCGGCGTCGCGGAAGGGTTCATGACCGCGGTCGCACCGGCGAGCTGCGCCCGCATCGGCAACGCGTACTACAAGAGCGACGAGGAGTTCCTCTTTGCCTGCGCCGATGCGATGCGCGAGGAGTACAAGGCGATCGTCGATGCCGGCATCGTGCTGCAACTCGATGACCCGTGCCTCGCCGAGGGTTGGGACCAGGTCAACCCCGAGCCGTCGGTCGCCGATTACCAGAAACTCGTGACGAGCTGGATCGACGCCCTCAACCATTCGATCAGCGGCCTGCCGGCCGACCGCATCCGCCTGCATCTGTGCTGGGGCAGCTGGCACGGCCCGCACGTCACCGACATCCCGATCCGCGACATCCTCGAACCGGTGCTGCAGGCCAAGGTCGGCGCGATTTCATTCGAGGCCGGCAATGTCCGCCACGAGCACGAGTGGAAGGTGTGGCAGGAGGTGAGGTTGCCCGACGGCATGGTCATGCTGCCGGGCGTCGTCAGCCACGCAACAAACGTCGTCGAGCATCCCGAGCTGGTTGCCGACCGCATCTGCCGGTTTGCCGACATCGTCGGCCGCGAGCGCGTCATCGCCTCGACCGATTGCGGCCTCGGCGGCCGCATCCACCCCCAGCTCGCCTGGGCAAAGCTCGAAGCGCTCGCCCAAGGCGCGGCGCTCGCGACGAAACGCCTGTGGCGGTGATCGCAACACGCGAACGGTGCAATGCGCCATCCTGAAAAGGCGCGACCGCGGCGTTGCCCTTTGCCGGGGCATCGCGTACCAATGCGGTGCGCCGCTCTTTATTGCCCGCCAGCGTCCTGATGTCGCTTGCTGCCGACGCCGCGGCGCCCCATTTCGAGGGGAACGCCGATGCTGATTTCGCCGGCCTATGCGCAGGGAACGGGCTTGATGGATCAGGGCGCAATGCTCCAGTTTCTGCCGCTCGTATTGATTTTTGTCGTCTTCTATTTCCTGCTGATCCGGCCGCAGCAGACGAAGCAGAAGCATCACAAAGCGATGCTCGACGCACTGCGGCGCGGCGACCGGGTCGTGACGGGCGGCGGCATCCTCGCGACGGTCGTGCGCGTCGTGAACCCTGACGAGGTCGAACTTGATCTCGCGCCGAACGTGCGCGTCAGGGTTCTGCGCAGCACGATCAGCAGCGTATTGTCGAAACCCGATCCCGCCGCCGCGCGCGAGGCCGCGAAGGACAAGGACCGCGAGAAGGATAAGGAGGCGGCGCGCGAGCGGCCCAAGGAAGTCGCCCGCACCGAAGCCGACAAGGTGTGATCCGGCAGGCCTGACCGCTCATGCTGTATTTCGCCAACTGGAAGGTGCTGCTGATCGGCGCGATTTGCTTGCTCGGCGTCCTGCTCACCATTCCCAACCTGTTCAGCGCCGAAGACCTCGCCGAGCTGCCGAGCTACATCCCGCACAAGCAGGTAGCGCTGGGCCTCGATCTGCGCGGCGGTTCGTACCTGCTGCTGCAGGTCGATGTCGCGGCGGCCCAGAAGGAGCGCCTCAACGGCCTCGTCGAGGACGTGCGCAATGCGCTGCGCAATGCCCGTATCGGTTACACCGGACTCGGTGTCGCGAGCGACGCGATCCGTTTTACGATCCGCGATTCGGGCCGGATCGAGGACGCCCGTCAGGCGCTCGCGAAGATTGATCCCGACCTTCTGCTGACAATCGCGGCCGACGGCGCCGGCACGATGAAATTCAGCACGGTCGCGACCGACACGTTCACGGGCCAAGCGCTCGGTCAGTCGATCGAGATCATCCGCCGCCGCATCGACGAGACCGGCACGAAAGAGCCGACGATCGAGCGCCAGGGCTCGGACCGCATCATGGTCGAGCTGCCTGGCGTCGGCAATCCCGAGCACGTCAAGGAGCTGATCGGGCGCACCGCCAAGCTGACCTTTCAGCTCGTCGATACCAGCGTGACCGTTGAGGAGGCGCAGCACGGCCGGCTGCCGCCCGGCGACGAGATTCTGCCGGCGCAGCAGAGCAGCATCAGCCATGGCGCCGCGCCGGCCTATGTCGTGCATCGCCGGGTCATGGTCGACGGCGGCATGCTGACCGATGCCGAAGCGACCTTTCAGCAGAACGAGCCGGTCGTCAGCTTCAAGTTCGACGGCGCCGGCGCCGAGCGTTTTGGCGCCGCAACCAGCGCCAATGTCGGAAAGCCGTTCGCGATCGTGCTCGACAACAAGGTGATCAGCGCGCCGATCATCAAGGAGCCGATCCTCGGCGGCCAGGGCATTATTTCCGGCAGTTTCACCGTGCAGTCGGCGAGCGATCTGGCGCTGCTGCTGCGCGCCGGCGCGCTGCCGGCGCCGATCAAGATCATCGAAGAGCGCACCGTCGGCGCCCAACTCGGCGCCGATTCGATTCACGACGGCACTGTTGCGTGCATCGTCGGGGTCGCGCTCGTCGTCGTTTTCATGGTGTTGTTCTACGGCCTGTTCGGCGTCTTTGCCGATGTCGCGCTGTTCTTCAACCTGTCTTTGATGCTGGGCGCATTGTCGCTGCTCGGCGCGACACTGACGCTGCCCGGCATCGCCGGCATCGCGCTGACGATGGGCATGGCGGTCGATGCCAACGTGCTGATCTATGAGCGCATCAAGGAAGAGGTGCGCAGCGGCCGCTCGCTGTTGTCCTCGCTCGAAGCCGGCTTCACTCGCGCTTTCGGCACGATCGTCGACAGCCATGTGACGACGCTGGTCGCGGGCATCCTGCTCTATTGGCTGGGTTCCGGGCCGGTGAAGGGCTTTGCCGTCACTCTCAGCATCGGCGTGTTGACGTCGCTGTTCTCGGCGATCCTCGTCACCCGGCTGCAGATCGTGACCTGGTTTCGCCGTACCCGCCCCAAGGCGATTCCGCTTGAATGAGAAGGCTGTCCGCCATGAGACTTGAGATGGTCGAGTTGCGATGCGACCGCTGATCGTCATCCGGCGTGTGCCGAAGATCGATTTCATGCGACGGCGGTTTTTCGGTTTGGGGTTTTCTTTGGCGCTGACGGCGGTGACGATCGGCCTGTTCTTTACCCGCGGGCTCAACTACGGCATCGATTTCGTCGGTGGCACGCAGATCGAAGCGCAGACGCAAGGCCCCGCCAATCTCGGCGCGATGCGCGCAAAGATCGACGCTTTGCACCTCGGCCAGGCCTCGCTGCAGACATTCGGCGGCCCCAATGACGTGCTGATCCGCCTGCCGCAGCAGCCGGGCGGCGACGCCGCGCAGATGGCGGCGGTCAAGAATGCGCAACAGGCGCTCGGGCCGCACGTCCAATATCGCCGCATCGAGGTGGTCGGGCCGACCGTCGGCGGCGAATTGATCCGCGCCGGCGTGCTGGCCACCGTGCTGGCCCTCGGCGCGATCCTCATCTACGTCTGGTTTCGCTTCGAATGGCAATTCGGCGTCGGCGCGACGATCGCAACGATGCACGACGTGATCACGACGGTCGGGCTGTTTGCGATTTTCCAGCTCGAATTCAACTTGACGACGCTGGCAGCGATTCTGACCATCGCCGGCTATTCGATCAACGACACAGTGGTGATCTATGACCGCGTGCGCGAAGACCTGCGCAAACACCGGACTATGCCGTTCTACGACCTCATCAATCTGGCGCTGAACGAAACCTTGTCGCGCACGATTCTGACCGTCGCGACGGTGGCACTGGCGGTGCTGTCGCTGTTGATCTTCGGCGGTGAGGTGTTGAAGGGGTTCAGTATCGCGATGCTGTGGGGAATCTGTATCGGCACCTATTCATCGCTTTTCATCGCCGCCCCGGTCGTCTACTACATCCAGCCGAACCGACGCCAGATCGCCAAGGAAGCCGGGCGTTCATCGGCCGCCAGCGCGCGCTCGGCATCGCGCTGAACCGGCTGCGCGGGGTGCTCGATGGAACTGACGCGGATCGTCGAGGCCGGCCGCCAGGTCATCGAGCGCTACGGCGCCAGTGGCTTTCGCATCAGCGGCGCAATCTTTCTCGGACCCGTGCTGGTGTTCCCGGACCGGACGCTCGACTGGCCGGACCCGCGGGTCAGCTTTGAAGGACTGGCGCCGGTCGTCGAGCACGGCGATACCGAGCTGTTGCTGCTCGGCCTCGGGCGCCGCATGACGCCGGTTGCCGCAGAGTTGCGCAGCCAACTGAGAGCCGCTGGGATTGCGATCGAGGCCATGGATACGGGCGCGGCCTGTCGCACGTATAATCTGTTAATTGCCGAGGATCGGCGCGTCGCGGCGGCGCTGCTCCCGCCCGTGTAACCTGCTCGCCGTCAGGAAATCCCGCCGGCCGCGTCAGCGACCAGGCAATTTGGACGAGGCTATGATGCAACGATCTGTTCTACTGCTTTTGATGGCGGCGGTGGTGACCGCCGGCATCGCGCTGGCGCCGGCGGCGCAGGCGCGCGATTGGCATGGGCGCTACTATCATCGCCATCGCGGCGGCGGTGGCGGCGCGGCGGCGGCCGCGATCGTTGGCGGGCTGGTCGGGCTGGGCGTCGGCGCCGCGATCGCCAATCAGGGCTATGCGCCGCCGCCCGTTTACTACGGGCCGCCGCCGGCGTATTACGCGCCGCCGCCGGCAGTCTATTACGGGTACTGAGCCACGGCGTCGAGCAACGCGTCAGCTGGGAGGACAACATGACGAAAATGCCATCGCTGTGCGGCGCCGCGCTCGTCGCCGTGCTCGCCGCGGCGCCGGGTCTG
>JASIAN010000176.1 GCA_030042035.1 Alphaproteobacteria bacterium
CCGGCGGCAGCGGCTTTGGCAGGCGCACAAAGCACAGGATGGCCGCCGCCACGGCGCACAGCGCGACGATCGCCATATAGCAGCCGGCAAACAACACCGGGCCAAACGCCGCGCTCGTCCATTTCGCCAGCTCCGGCCCGCACAGTGCGGCGACGACGCCGCCCGTCAACACCAGTGAAATCGCCTTCGCGCGAAACGCCTCGTCGGCAATCTCCGAGGCCGCAAAGCGGTATTGCTGGGCCGCGCCGTTATAGGTGCCGAGCAGGAACGTGCCGAGGCAGAACAGGACGAAATCGCTGCGGAACAGCGCCACCGCGGCGATCGCCGCGCCGCTCGCGCCGATCGCGGTGCCGAGCCAGAAACCGGGGCGCCGGCCGATCCGCGCCATCAGCAGCGCTGCCGGGATCGTCGCGCCCATCGTACCGGTCATCTGCACCGCGATCGGCAGCGTCGACAGCGCCGGAACGGGCGCGAGCGCGCTGCCGATGATCGAAGCGGTCGTCGCGACGATCGTCGCGCCGGTCATCTGCGTCGCCTGGCACAGCGCCAGCAGCAGCACGGTGCGGCGTGTTCCCGCCTTCGCGTCAGCGGCGGCAATGTCGGTAGCCGCGGTCATACGAGTCGCCCGGTCGCTAATACGGCTGCTCGCGCAGGCGCAGCTGGTGCAGGAGCCGCGACAGGACGATCTCGCCGAGGAAGAACACGGCAACCACCACGGCGATGTCGAGCGCCGTCAGGTCGAGCCAGAGACGGCAGAGGAGCAGCGGAAACAGCGCCTCTGGAATCTGGTCGAGGCCGGTGGCGCGGCTGCTCGGCTTCAGACCGGCGCGGCGCTTGCAGAAGCTCGAAAACAGATCGCCCGCCATGGCGCCACCGCCGATCGCGAGCCCGATCGAGGCATCGAGATCGAGCCACGGCCGGACCGCCGCAGTCAGCGCGACGGCCAGCACGACGCCGCGGATCGTCTTCGAGGCGCCGAACAGCGGCCGCCCGTCCCACAGCCGCAAACCGCCGTCGATCGGCCAGGCAAAGCTGCTGCCAAAGATCTTCTTCGCGAACAGCGGCGTGCCGTTGGCCACGGCCAGAAGCGCGAGCAGCTTCAGGAGCAGAACGAGCGGCATCCGGCAGGTATCGCCAGTCTGCTGCGTCTCGCCGGGTCGGCCGCTCGGCTACTCCGCGGCCGCCATGCGAGCCGCTTCGGTTTCCCGCTCGGCGCGCAACTCCAGCAACGCGCGACGATAGTCCTTCGGCGTCACCTTGACGAACGCGGCGAGCGCATCGTCCCAGTTCTCCAACAGCATGCGGGCGCGCCGGCTGCCGGTGAAGAGATGGTGGCGCTCGATCAGGATGCGCAGCCGCTCGGCATCGAAGCGTAAGGGATCACCCATGCCGTTGTCGGTGACGCTGGCGGCGCGCTGGCGCGGCCGGGCGCCCTCATCCTGATAAACTGCATCGGCGCCATCAGCATCGGGTTCGACGGCCGCGACGGGCGACAGCTCAACCTCACTCTGATTGCACAGGCTCGCGAAGCGGCCCTTGGGGTCCCACACATAGGCGATGCCGCCCGACATACCGGCCGCGAAATTGCGCCCGGTATCGCCGATGACCGCGACGACGCCGCCCGTCATGTATTCGCAGCCGTGGTCGCCCGTCCCTTCGACGACCGCCACGACGCCGGAGTTTCTGACCGCGAAGCGTTCGCCGGCGACGCCCTCAAAATAGGCCTCGCCGGCGATCGCGCCGTAGAGCACGGTGTTGCCGATGATGATGTTCTCGGTCGGCTCGCGCGAAGCTGCCGCCGGCTGGCGCACGATGAGCCGCCCGCCCGAGAGGCCCTTGCCGACATAATCGTTGGCATCGCCGTGCAACTCGAGCGTGATGCCGTGCGCGAGGAACGCGCCGAAGCTGCCGCCCGCGTTGCCGTCAAAGCGCGCCCAGATCGTGTCCTCCGGCAAGCCGGCATGGCCGTAGCGCTTCGCGACTTCGCCCGACAGCATCGCGCCGACCGTGCGGTGGATGTTGCGGATCGGCCGCTCGATCATGACCGGTTCGCGCCGTTCGAGGGCCGGTGCAGCGAGCGCGATCAATTCGTTGTCGAGCGCCCTGTCGAGACCGTGGTGCTGCGTTTCGCAATGAAAGATCGCGATGCCCGGCTGCGGCGGCTCTTGATAGAGCAGCCGCGACAGATCGATGCCCTTCGCTTTCCAGTGGTTGACGGCCTCAATCATGTCGATGCGGTCGACCCGCCCGATCATGTCGTCGAGCCGGCGAAAGCCCATGTCCGCCATCAATTGCCGCGCTTCCTCGGCGACGAAGAAGAAATAATTAATGACGTGCTCGGGCGTGCCGGTGAATTTGCGGCGCAATACCGGGTCCTGCGTCGCGATGCCGACCGGGCAGGTGTTCAAGTGACACTTGCGCATCATGATGCAGCCGGCGGCGATCAATGGCGCTGTCGCAAAGCCGAACTCGTCGGCGCCCAACAGCGCGCCGACGACGACATCGCGGCCGGTGCGGAGGCCGCCATCGACCTGTACCGCGATGCGGCCCCTGAGGCCGTTCCTGACCAGCGTCTGCTGCGTCTCGGCCAGCCCGATCTCCCACGGCGACCCCGCGTGGGTCAATGAGGTCAACGGACTGGCGCCGGTGCCGCCTTCGTAGCCGGCGATCGTCACATGATCGGCGCGCGCCTTCGAGACGCCGGCCGCCACCGTGCCGACGCCGACCTCCGACACCAATTTCACTGAAATCAGCGCGTTGGGGTTGGCATTTTTCAAATCGTGGATCAGCTGCGCCAAGTCTTCGATCGAATAGATGTCGTGATGCGGCGGCGGCGAAATGAGGCCGACCCCCGGCGTTGAATAGCGCACGCTGGCGATGATCTTGTCGACCTTGCGGCCGGGCAGTTGCCCGCCCTCGCCGGGTTTGGCGCCCTGCGCCATCTTGATCTGCAGCATGTCGGCGTTGACGAGGTATTCGGCGGTGACGCCGAAGCGGCCCGAGGCCACCTGCTTGATCGCCGACCGCATCGAATCGCCGTTGGGCAGCGGCGTGAAGCGCTCGGCTTCCTCGCCCCCTTCGCCGGTATTCGATTTGCCGCCGATGCGGTTCATCGCGATCGCCAGCGTCGTATGCGCCTCGCGGCTGATCGAACCGAAGCTCATGGCGCCGGTCGAGAAGCGCCTGACGATCGCGGCCGCCGGCTCGACCTCGTCGAGCGGCACCGGGCCGTCATCGCCGGGCTTGAGGCGCATCAGGCCGCGGATCGTCAACAGCCGCTCGCTCTGATCGTTGATCACGGTGGCGAACGCCTGGTAATCGGCGGGCGAATTGCCGCGCACCGCGTGTTGCAGCTTGGCGATCGTCTGCGGCGTCCAGGCATGCGCCTCGCCGCGCAGGCGGAAGGCGTAGTCGCCGCCCAAGTCGAGCATGTCCTGGTACAGCGGGTCGTCGCTCCAGGCGCGCGCGTGGCGCACCAGCGCTTCCTCGGCGATGGCGCGCAGATCGGCGCCTTCGATCGTCGTCGCCGTGCCGGTGAAGTATTGCTCGACGAAATCGCTTTCGAGGCCGACGGCGTCGAAGATTTGGGCGCCGCAATAGGACTGGTAGGTCGAAATCCCCATCTTGGAGATGACCTTGAGGATGCCCTTGTTGAGCGCCTTGATGTAGTTTCTCTGGACCTGCTCGGCCGACAGCGGCAGGCCGTTCTCGCTGCGGATCTGCTCGATCGTCGCAAACGCGAGATAGGGGTTGATCGCCTCGGCGCCGTAGCCCGCGAGCACGCAGAAATGATGTACCTCGCGCGCCTCGCCGGTCTCGACAACGATGCCGGTCTTCGTGCGCAAGCCCTGGCGGATCAGGTGATGATGCACGGCCGCGGTCGCGAGCAGCGCCGGGATCGGGCAGCGCTCGGGCGAGACCGCGCGGTCGGATAGAATGAGAATGTTGTGGCCGGCCTCGACCGCTTGGGTCGCCTCGCCGCACAGCCCGTCGAGCGCCGCCGCGATGCCGTCGGCACCGTCCGCCGCCGGCCAGGTGATGTCGAGCGTGTCGGTCTTGAAGTGATCGACGAGGTGCTCGATGTTGCGGATCTTTGCCAGATCGCCATCGGTCAGGATCGGCTGCGCGACTTCGAGCCGGTGATGCGTGCCGATCTCGTGCGACAAGAGGTTCGGCCGCGGTCCGATCATCGAGATCAGCGACATGACGAGTTCTTCGCGGATCGGGTCAATCGGCGGGTTGGTGACCTGCGCGAAATTCTGCTTGAAATAGTTGTAGAGCAACTTCGGCCGGTCGGAAAACGCGGCGATCGGCGTGTCGGTGCCCATCGAGCCGACCGGGTCGTCGCCATCGCGCGCCATCGGCTCCAGGAAAAATTGCAAATCTTCGGTCGTGTAGCCGAACGCCTGCTGCAAATCGAGCCGGGCGGCGGGATCGTTTGACACCGCCGGCGCAGCACCCTCCGGCGGCTCCGGCAGTTCGGCCAATTTCCACTGCGTCTCTTTCAGCCATTGCTCGTAGGGGTGCTCGGCCGCCAGTTTTGCCTTGATTTCGGCGTCGTCGATAATGCGACCCTGTTCGAGATCGATCAGCAGCATCTTGCCGGGCTGCAACCGCCATTTGCGCACGATGTTCTGCTCCGGGACCGGCAGCACGCCCGCCTCCGACGCCATGATCACATGGTCGTCGTCGGTGACGATGTAGCGCGCGGGCCTGAGGCCGTTGCGGTCCAAGGTCGCGCCGATCTGGCGGCCATCGGTGAAGGCGATCGCGGCCGGCCCGTCCCACGGCTCCATCAGCGCCGCATGATACTCATAAAAAGCGCGCCGCTCGGGGTCCATCAGCGGGTCGGACCACGCCTCCGGGATCAGCATCATCATCGCATGCGCCAGGGAATAGCCGCCGCCGATGACGAGAAGTTCCAAGGCGTTGTCGATGCACGCCGTGTCGGATTGGCCGGGGCCGATCAGCGGCACCATCTTGGCGAGGTCTGCTCCCAACAGATCGGACGACATCGCCTGGCGCCGCGCCGCCATCCAGTTGACGTTGCCGCGCACGGTGTTGATCTCGCCGTTATGGCAGATGAAACGGTAAGGGTGCGCGAGGCGCCACGACGGAAACGTGTTGGTCGAAAAGCGCTGATGCACGAGCGCCAGCGCCGAGATGGTCAGCGGGTTGCGCAGATCTTCGTAAAAGCTCTCGACCTGCGGTGCCAAGAGGAGGCCCTTGTAGACGACCGTGCGGGTCGAGAACGACGGGATGTAAAACTGCGGCAGTGCCGGCAGGTCATGCTCGGCGGCGAGCCGCACGAGGCTGTTCAGGACCTGCTTCCTGATCGTCAGGAGCTTGCGCTCGAAATGGTCCTGGTCGCCGATGAGGGGACCGGCGGCGACGATCGCCTGGGCGATATAGGGCATCGACGCGACGACCGCCTTGCCAAGCCCCTTCGTGTCGACGCCGACCTCGCGCCAAGCCAACATTGACTGGCCCTCGATGCCGACAAAATGCTCGAAATGGCGGATCGCGAAGGCGCGCGCCTTCTCCTCCATCGGCAGAAAACACATCGCGACCGCGTAGCGCCCCGGCGGCGGCAATTCGAGGCCCTGCCCCGCCGCCCAGTCGCGCAGCAGCGCGTCGGGCGTCTGGATCATGCAGCCGGCCCCGTCGCCCATCAGCGGGTCGGCGCCGACCGCGCCGCGGTGATCGAGGTTGACGAGGATCTGCAGGCCGCGGCGGATGATGTCGTGCGATTTTCGGCCCTTGATATGCGCGACAAAGCCGACGCCGCAGGCGTCATGCTCGTTTCTCGGATCGTAGAGGCCTCTGTCGCGTACCGCTGCCATTGTTGTCGCTCTCGCGCTGGGCCCCAGGCCTCCGCCCTGGGCCGTGATCTCCCCCGGGCGAAAAGCAAGTCGCGTTTCGCCGTTTAGCCAGTATGCATGACTTAACTGGGGAAGGCGAATCGCGGTTGCGAGGGCGACCGCGATTTTCTGGCGCAGCGCACGGGCCTGCGCGGCTTTGCCGCCGGCCGGTTATTTCTGCGGGTCGCGGTCGAGCACCGCTTGGATCGCGGCAGGATCGACCTTCAATTCGCCGATGCCGGAACGCTCAACCTGCAACAGGCCCGGCACGCGGCTGTCGCGCCCGGCCCAGCCGCGGTTCATCGCCTCGGTCAGCTCTTCGAGCGCTAGGTTCGCGAGGCGCATCGGCACCGCCACCTCCTTGCCCAGCCCGACCGCCAATGACACATCCTTGTGCAACAGGCGCAGCGCGAAATCGGGCGGGTCGTAGCTCGACGACAGAAACTTGCCGAGCCGGTCGAAGGTCCGCGCCCGGCCGGTCGAACCCTGGCGCACCGCCTCCCACAGATCGAGCGGCGCGACGCCGGCCTTGATGCCCATCGTCATGACCTCGGCGAGCGCGACCCCCAAGACGGCGCTCGTGCAGTTGTGCACGAGCTTGGCGATCGTGCCGGCGCCGATCGGGCCGATATAGCGCGCCTGGTCGCCCATCGCGTCGAGCACGCGCTTGTAGCGGTTGAACTGCTGCTCGTCGCCGCCGACCCAGATTGCCATCCTGCCGCTGGCCGCGCCCTGCGGGCCGCCGCTGACCGGCGAGTCGAGCATGTAAAGATTTTTCTCGGCGAAGACCTGGTTGATCCGGCGCACGACCGCGACCGAATTGGTCGACATGTCGAAATAGGCGCTGTCCGGCCGCATGCCTTCGATGAGTCCGTTGGGGCCGAGCGCGACGGCCTCGACATCGGCCGGCACTGGCAACGACGTGAACACGATCTCGACCTGCTCGGCCACGGCCTTTGGGCTGTCGGCCCACACCGCACCCTTGGCGAGAAACGGCTCGGCGGCGGCACGGCGCAGATCGTGCACAACGAGATCGTGGCCGGCCTTTTGCAGATTGGCCGCCATACCCTTGCCCATCATGCCAAGGCCGATAAAGCCGATTTTCATCTGATCCTCCAATACCAGACACGGTCATGCCCGGGCTTGACCCGGGCATCCACGCAGTTCGCTGGGTTGCGGGACGTGGATGGCCGGATCAGGTCCGGCCATGACGCTCCTGGTTAATCGCGGTGGCGCAGGTCGTTGTTGACGCGGCGGTCGCCACCGAGCCAGCGCGCGAGCTCCGAATGCGCATCGGCGCGGCGGAGCGTATCGATCTCGGCGACGTTGGGTGGATCGCAGGTGAATTCGAGAATCATGCCGTCCGGCGTCGTCGTGTAGATCGATTTGCAATAGCCGTGGTCGGTCTCACGGAACGTCTCGCCGGCGGCGGCGAGCCGCTGCTTGAGTTCCTCGTAGGTCTGGTCACTCGCCTTCAGCGCGATGTGGTAGTGGCTGCCGACCTTGGGTGGCTCCTTCGCCTGGGTAAGCTGGTACATCTCTTCGTCAGCAAACTGGAAGAACGCGAGCGCGCCGCCGTCCTTCAGCCCGAAGAAGGTATGGCAGAACTCGACCTCGCGGCCGAGATCGGCGCGGTAGTTCTTCTCGCACCAGGTCGCGACCAGCGGGATGCCGAGCACGTCTTCGAGAAAATGGCGGTTGGCCTCGTGATCCTTCACGACATAGGCGTTGTGGTGCAGCCGCAGCGGCAGTTCATTGAGCAGATCGGCTTGCGTCGGCTGCGTGCGCTCGATTGTATCCATCAGCAATCCTCCTCGCGGGCGCCGCTCGACCGGCGCTTCCGACGCAGCATAGCGCATTTGCACCACCGGCATGCAACGATCAGCCGACCGGCACGCGGCGCTGTTCGGCACGGGCGCGGATGTCGTCGGGCCAGCGCGCCGGGCGGCGCGCATCGAGGTCGAGGTTGACGGCATATTGTCCGAGCCGCGCCACCTCGGCGCCATTACGCGGGTTGGACAGGCGGTGGACGAGGCGCAGCGACGAGTTGCCGAAATGCGCGATGCCGGTCTCGACGAGATAGGGTTCGTCGAGCGCGAGCGCACCGACGAGGCGCAGCGCCAGTTCGAACGTCGAGATGCCGCGGCGGTTTTTTTCGAGGAACGCGGCATCCATGCCGATCGCGGCGCCGGCCTGCTGGCAAGCCTCGGTAAAACGGTGCACGATCGCGGCGGTTCCGAAGCGGCCATCAGCATCGAGATCGGCGGGCCCGACGCGGCCGCGGGCCGCCGCGATGAACCCGGTCGTGCCGGCCGGCTCCGGCCGCTCTTCGAAGGCGGGCCCCTCCCATGCGCCGAGCCTTTGGGTGATCGCGCTCTGCCGCTCGGACGGCAGCGCTGCCGGCGGCAGCTCCCAGTGCTCCATGATCCAGGTCACAACCGCGCCGTTGGCCGAATCGACAAAACGGTGGCCGAGGCGCAGCCCGCCTTCGAACCCGAGCGGCGCGCTCTCGACATGAAAGCTGCTGCCCTCGCGCAATTCGCGCGTAAAGCGCAGATTGACGCGGCGGCGGAACTGCCCGGCGCGCACGAACTCGCGCAAGCCCAGCGCCTCGGCGAGGTTGCGCTCGGCATCCGAGAGCCGGGCGAAATAACACGCGATCGTAAAATGCTCGGTGACGTCGCATTCCCACGGCGCCACTGTGCCGCGACAGGTTTCGGTCCAATCTTCCATGTCAACCCGGCCCCGCTATGCGGCTCCGTTGCGGCGGCGCTCGGGGAAGAGGCCGAGCAGGCCGTCGCGTGAAGCGGGACAGACGCCACGCTCGGTGACGAGCGCGGTGACAAGCCGCGCCGGCGTCACATCGAAGGCGAAATTCGCGGCCGGGCTGCCCGTCGGCGTCAGCCTGACTTCGACCCGCTCGCCGTCGTCGCGCCAGCCGGCGATGTGGCTGACCTCGCGCGGGTCGCGCCGCTCGATCGGGATCTTGTCGCCGTCGTCAAGCGTCCAATCGATCGTCGGCGACGGCAGCGCGACGTAGAACGGAACGCCGTTGTCGTGCGCCGCCAGCGCCTTCAGATAGGTGCCGATCTTGTTCGCGACATCTCCCGTCGCAGTGGTGCGGTCGGTACCGACGATGCACAGATCAACGTCGCCGCGCCGCATCAGATGGCCGCCGGCATTGTCGGCGATGACCGTGTGCGGCACGCCGTGCTGGCCCAGTTCCCACGCGGTCAGGCTGGCGCCTTGGTTGCGCGGCCGCGTCTCATCCACCCACAAATGCAGCGGGATGCCGGCATTGTGGGCGCGATAAACCGGCGCCAGCGCGGTGCCCCAATCGACGGCCGCAAGCCAGCCGGCGTTGCAATGGGTCAGAATTTGCACCGCCGCCTCGCCCGGTTTCGCGACGAACGCCGCCCAGATCAGCGCCAGGCCGTGCTCGCCGATCGCGCGGTTGATTGCGACGTCCTCGTCGGCGATCGCGCCTGCCCGCTTGCGCGCCGCCGCGAACCGTTCGCGGGGGTGCAGCGGCGCCAGCGTGCAGCGCATCTCGGCCAACGCCCAGGCGAGGTTGACGGCGGTCGGGCGGGTCGCGGCGAGTGTCGCCGCGGCCCGTTCGATCGCGTCATCCGAGGGGTCTTCGCCGACTGCGAGCGCCATGCCGTAGGCGGCGGTGGCGCCGATCAGCGGCGCGCCGCGCACCTGCATGTCGCGGATCGCGCGCGCCGCGTCGTTGAGGGTTCTGAGGCGTACGATGACGAGTTCGTGCGGCAGCCGCGTCTGGTCGATGATCTCGACGGTTCGCCCATCGCCGGCGAGCCAGATCGTGCGCATCGGGCGGCCGGCGACGTTCATCGCCCGCTCACCCGCGCAGCACCCGGCCGGCGACCGCGTCGAGCTTTGCCAGCAGTTGCGGATCGCGGGCCTCCGGGGCGGTGATCAGCGCGGTTTCCAGCGCCCGGTCGCACCCTTGCCGGCACGGTCCGTCATGGCGGCCGAGCAGCGGTACGACCGCGCGCACCAGCGCCCGCGCCTGCGCGGCATTGGCGTTCAGCACACCGACGATCATGTCGACCGTCACCGCCTCATGGCCCGGATGCCAGCAGTCGTAATCGGTCACCATCGCGACGGTCGCGTAGCACATCTCGGCTTCGCGGGCGAGCTTGGCTTCCGGCATGTTGGTCATCCCGATGACGGCGCAATTCCAGCGGCGGTAGAGTTCGCTCTCCGCGAGCGTCGAGAATTGCATCCCCTCCATGACGAGATACGTGCCGCCGCGCTTTATCGCGATGCCGGCGCGCGGCGCCGCCGCGGCGAGCGCATCGCCGACGCGGCCGCAGACCGGATGCGCCATCGACACATGGCCGACGCAGCCCGGTCCGAAAAAGCTCTTCTCGCGCGCGAAGGTGCGGTCGATAAACTGGTCGACGAGGACGAAATCGCCGGGCGCCAGGTCCTCGCGCAGGCTGCCGACCGCCGACAGCGAGATGATGTCGGTGACGCCGCAGCGCTTCAACGCGTCGATATTGGCGCGGAAATTGATCGCCGATGGCGGCAAGACGTGGCCGCGCCCGTGTCGCGGCAGAAACACGACGGGCTGGCCGTCGAGCGTGCCGCAGCAGAATTCGTCCGAGGTCGGACCGAACGGGCTGTCGACCCGCCGCCATTCGACATCGACCAGCCCGTCGATCTGGTAGAGGCCGCTGCCGCCGATGATGCCGACGATCCGGCCTGTCATCGCACGAAGCCCACCGCATAGAAGCGCATTGCGCCGCAATCTCCGCTGCTCCGGGGGAGCATGACGCGCTCGCCGCCGGCGTCAAGCCGCAGCCGCGCGAAACAGCCGGCCGCCGCAGATGGGATAGGGCGCGCCGGTCGTTGATGGCAGGCTCAGCGGCAGGCCGCGCAGCGACCGCACGGCGAGATAGGCAAAAGCCTGCGCTTCAAGCGCATCGCCATTCCAGCCGGCCGCTTCCATCGGGCCCACAGGTACGGCAAGGCGGCGGGCGAGCGCCATCATCAGCATCGGGTTGTGGCGGCCGCCGCCGCACACGAGCCACTCGCGCGGCGGCGCCGGAAAATGCCGGCTCGCTGCTGCAACCGCCGCCGCCGTCATCTCGACCAATGTCGCGGCGCCATCGGCCGCGCCGAGATCTTCGGGCATGCAATCGCGGAAGTCGTCGCGGTCCAAGGATTTCGGCGGCTGCCGCGCGAAATACGGATGTTCGAGGAAACGCGCGATATGCGTCGCCGACGCGCGGCCGGCCCGCGCCAGCGCGCCATCATAATCGGCCGCCCGGCCGGTGTGGCGCCGCGCCCAATCGTCGATCAGCGCATTGCCCGGCCCCGTGTCGAACGCGAGGGTATCGTTGTTGCTGGCGCCGAGCCAGGTCACGTTACCGACGCCGCCGAGGTTGAGCACGGCGAGCGGTTTCGCACGGCCGGCGGCGAGCGCAGCGTGAAAAAGCGGCGCCAACGGCGCGCCCTCGCCGCCCGCCGCGACATCGGCGCTGCGGAAATCGGCGACGACATCGACGCCGACGAGCCACGCCAGCAGCGCCCCGTCGCCCAACTGCAACGTGCGCCGTTGCGCCGGTCGGTGCAGGATCGTGTGGCCGTGAAAGCCGACGAGCTCGATCGCGACCTCGGGATGACAACGGCGGAATTCACCGATTGCATCGGCATGCAGATGCGTCAGTTCGGCCTCGATGTTGGCCACCGCGGCGCCGCCGAGCACACCGCGCAGCCGCTCGCGGAAATCGTCCGGGTAGGGCACCGTCAGCGCCGGGCCTGCTGCGACCTGCCGCTCGCCATCGGTCACGAGCGCCGCAACGTCGATGCCGTCCATCGACGTGCCGCTCATCAGCCCCAGCGCTCGCCATATTTTTGTGCTAGAGGTCTCGGCCATGTCGAACCCGCGATCCGCCTTTCTCGCCGCCGCCCAGCAGCGCGGCTACATCCACCAGTGCACCGATACGGGCGGGCTCGACGCGCGCCTCGCCGAGCTTAACGCCAAGGGAGGGCCGCTCGTCGCCTATGTCGGCTACGACTGCACGGCCGACAGCCTGCACATCGGCAACCTGATGTCGATCATGCTGTTGCGCCTCTTTCAGCGCACCGGCAACAAGCCGATCGTGCTGATGGGCGGCGGCACGACAAAGATCGGCGATCCCTCCGGCAAGGACGAGGCGCGCCAACTCCTGTCGGACGCGCAGATCGCCGAAAACATGGCCGGCATCCGCACGGTCTTCGCCAATTTTCTGCAATTCGGCGACGGCCCGACCGATGCCGCAATGGTCAACAACGCCGACTGGCTCGATGAGCTGCGCTATATCCCGTTCCTGCGCGAGGTCGGTCGGCATTTCTCCGTCAACCGCATGCTGACGCAGGAGAGCGTGAAGCTGCGGCTCGAGCGCGAGCAGCCGCTGTCCTTCCTCGAATTCAATTATCTTGTCTTGCAGGCCTATGATTTCCTCGAACTGGCGCGACGCCTCAGGTGCGAGATGCAGATGGGCGGCTCCGACCAGTGGGGCAACATCGTCGCCGGCGTCGAACTCGCGCGCCGCAGCGACGGCAAGACGCTGTTCGGCCTGACGACGCCACTCGTCACGACCGCGTCGGGCGCCAAGATGGGCAAGACCGCGCAGGGCGCCATCTGGCTCAACGCCGAGCGGCTGCCGCCATTCGAGTACTGGCAGTTCTGGCGCAACACCGAAGACACCGATGTCGGTCGCTTCCTGCGCCTCTTCACCGAATTGCCATTACCGGAGATCGAACGGCTCGAACAGCTCCGCGACGCCGAGATCAACGAGGCAAAGAAGGTGCTGGCGACCGAGGCGACCGCGCTGGCGCACGGCCGCGCCGCCGCCGAGGAAGCGGCCGAAGCCGCCCGTGCGGCATTCGCCGGACCAGCGCGGGGAGGCCTGACCGCAAAGGCGGTGCTGACATTGACACTGCACGTCCCGAGTGAAGAGCTGAAGGGCGGCATCCCGGCTTTCCGGCTCTTCGCTCGCGCCGGCTTGGCGAAATCAAATAGCGAGGCGCGCAATCTGATAAAGGGCAGGGGAGCGTACGTGAACAACGCAGTAGTCAGCGCAGAGCTACAGCCTATCTCGCTCGCGGACCTGACTGAGGAAGGCCTTATCAAGCTGAGCGCCGGAAGGACGCACCACGTGTTCGTGCGTCCTGACTGAGCGAGCGATCACCCGGGCTGATCGAGCCGCGCCTTCAGCGCCAAAAGGTCGCGCCAGGCTTCGCGTTTGCGCTCCGGCGTGCGCAACAGGAACGCCGGGTGGAACATCGGCAGCGTCGGCACGGGCTTATCGAGCCCCGGCACCGCGAGGTCGAACCAGCGGCCGCGCAGCCTCGTGATCCCCTCGCCGGTCGGCAACAGCGCGCTCGCGGCGGTGCCGCCGGCCAACACCAGGACGCGCGGCCGCGCCAGCGCGATGTGGCGCAGCACAAACGGCAGGCAGGAGGCGATCTCGGCGCTGGTCGGCTTGCGGTTGCCGGGCGGTCGCCAGTAGATGACGTTGGTGATCTGCACTTTGCTGCGGTCAAGCTCGATCGCCGCCAGCATGCGGTCGAGCAACTGCCCGGCGCGGCCGACAAATGGCTTGCCCTGGCGGTCTTCCTCGGCGCCCGGCGCCTCGCCGACGATCATGATCCGCGCCGCCGGGTTGCCGTCCATGAAGACGGTCGTCGTCGCGGTGCGCTTTAAGGGGCACAAATCGAACGCCGCGACGATCTCGCCCAACGCTTCGATCGTCCCGGCCTTTGCTGCCAGCAGCCGCGCCGACTGCGCCGCCTCGGCCAGCGACTCGACCAGCGCCGCCGGCGGCGCCACGATGTTTGGCGTGCCGACGTTGCCCCCTTCCTTATCCCGGGGCGGGTATCCCGATTGACCCTCCCCCACTTGTGGGGGAGGGCTGGGTGGGGGTATTTGCCGCGACAAAGGTGGCGGCGCCAAGCGGTCGACCGCAATCTCGCCAATCGCCTCGTCGGCGCCCATCGCGATCTGCCATTCCAACAGCGCCCGCGCCGCCGCCGGCGGCAGATTCCCTCCGCTCATGCCGCCAATCTAGCACCCGCGCGAGCGCGGCGGTGATCCTCATTCGGCCGTTGACGGCCGGGGCGGCAGGCCTCACGCTGCGTCGAGTGCCGGCCGCTGAACGCCGTTCGGAAGGGACGAAGCCATGAAGCTGATGTGGTTCCACCTGATGCCCTATACCGAGCTTCCCGACGATTTCCGCGAGAAGCATCCAAGCGTGTGGGTCGACATTCATTCCTCGCTGTTCGACCCCAGGCGCGCCCATCACATGTACAACGACTTCATGGACGAATTGGAATTCGCCGC
>JASIAN010000025.1 GCA_030042035.1 Alphaproteobacteria bacterium
GATCGCATGAAGACCGCGGCTGGCGAGGTGCGGCTGATCGCGGTCGGCGGCGGCGCGTTTCTCGTGCCAGACCGGCTCGCCGGCGTCGCGCAAGTAATCCGCGTCGCCCATGGCGATTGCGCCAACGCGGTCGGCGCCGCAATCGCGCAAATCAGCGGCGAGACCGACCAGGTCTACCGCGACATGCGCCGCGATGACGCGATCGCCGCAGCGGAAGCCCAGGCACGGGCTCGCGCGGTCGCCGCCGGCGCCGATCCCGCGAGCCTCGTCACGGTCGATGTCGAGGATATGCCGCTTGCCTATCTGCCGGGCAATGCGCTGCGGGTCCGCGTCCGCGTCGCCGGCGACATGAAGAGCCCGACGGCGAGGGGCTAAAGAGCGGCGATCAGTGTGGGGCTTTTTGTCGACAAATCAGACAATTGCACCCGCTGCCCGGGGGCGTGTAATGCAGCAGCCCGTGAACGACCCCGCCCTCCGCATCAAATAAATGTTTAATACGATCAAAATGGGTGGCAACGCCCCGTTCATAGTATTGTCATAAAGCATACGCGATCAGATCCGCGTATTGGATCATCCTCGTTGCGCGCGAATCCACGAAAAACGGCGTCTCACTAATATTGTGTAATTGGCCCCAGCGATGGCCCCAGCGATGGCCATCGAGACGAAATTCCCTAGCGAGTCCCTGCAACGAGGTCTCGTACGACGATTTGTCAAGAACAATGATTCCGCGCTGCGTGTCTCCAGACCGATGGAGTCGAGCCAGAAAATGATCGAAACGGCTCAGAAGCTGTTCGAAAGCGTATTCCATCGGGTCTTCGGGTGAAATTGCTGCTTTGTGTATAGCGGCTCCGAAGAGCCGTAGCTGTCGAGAGGAACCAAGCGAGTTTAGCGCCCTGGCATATGCCTGAGCGCGCACTTCCTTGGTGATACGGCGCCAGCGCTTTCGTCCTGAGAAGATGTCAACACCGCGAAACTCCAGCTCTGGCCACCCCTCCGGCCAAACGTCGCGCGCGATGACATCCAGATGACGCGAGAACCAGTATGGGAGCCGTTCAAATACTGCGAGGCCCGCTAGAATGAGGTGCCGGTCAGCGGCGTTTTTGACGGAGCCTGAGTCGTCAAGATAGAGAAGATGCACGGATGCCCATCGGCTAGTCTCTGTCACCCCGCAAAAAAGGCGGCCGGGCGAGGCACTCGGCCTTAGCGGCACGCTACGGCGCACCTCCCAACCGCGTTCCGAGCATATGCTATCGAGGGGATGAGATTCAAGCCGCGTACATCGGCACATTCGTTCAAAAATGTGCGGTAAATTCGTGCAAAAAAATTAACTCTAAATTTGCGTTACAAATCCAACTCCAGTACGTCGCTGGCGGCGCGCGAACAACAGATCAGCAGATGTGTCTGGCGCGCGACCTCGCCCAAGATCGGGTCGCGGTGATCGACCTGGCCCGCGACATAGCGGGTGAGACACGCGCTGCAATAGCCGAGTTCGCATGAGGAGCGCGTCTCGACGCCGGCGCGGCGCAGCACCTCGAGGATCGTCTCGCCCGGCCGCACCTCGTATTCGCCGCCGCTTTTCGTGAGGTGCACGCGGAACGGCCGGTCGTCGGCGAGCTTTGCCGGCGACGCCGCCGCGGGACCGGCGAAATATTCGCAATGCACGGTGCCGGCGGGCCAATGCGCCGAGGCAGACGCCGCCGCCTCCATCATGCCGGAGGGGCCGCAGTAATAGAGGTGGGTGCCGGGCTGCGGTTCCTTCAGCAAGGCCGCGACATCGAGGCTTCGGGCCGGGTCGCCGCCATCGTAGTGAAAGAACACCCGGCCCACCGCGGCGAGCAGGTCCAATTCCTCGCGGAAGGCCGTGCGCTCGGGCGAGCGGGTGCAGTAATGCAGCGTGAACTCGGCACGGCGGCGCTTCAGTTCCGCGACCATCGCCATCAGCGGCGTGATGCCGATGCCGCCGGCCAGCAGCAGATAGCGCGCGGCGCCCTCGGCGAGCGGAAAATGGTTGCGCGGCAGCGACACCTCAACGAGATCGCCGACCCGCGTCGCGTCATGCAGAAAGCGCGACCCCTTGCCCTGCACTTCGCGCAGGACGGCGATGCAATAGCGCCGCCGCTCGGCGGGGTCGTTCCACAGCGAGTAATCGCGCCAGAAATGACTGAGCCGCACCCCGATATGCGCGCCGGCCGAAAAGCGCGGCAGATCGCGGCCCTGGGGATCGACCAACTCATAGCCGTTGACGTTCTCGGCGAGATACGTGATCGCCCGCACGCGCAGCCGCATCGCTCACACTCCCGGCGGCTTTGTGACCTGGAAGCTTTGCCGCTCCGCCATCCGGCGCAGCCACGCCGCAAGGCCCGGATGTTCGCCAATCGGGGCCTCGCCGTCGGGCACGCGGCTGAACAGGTAAAGCAGCGGCGCTGCCATCACATCGGCGAGGCTGACGCGCTCGCCGGCGAGGAATTCCCGGTCGCCCTGGAGGCGCGCGATTTCGGACAGAACCAAGCGGGCGCGCGGCAAGGCGGCTGCTATTGCCGCCTCATCGGCTGTCAGCCCCATGCGTGGCTTCACGACGCGGTTGACGAGGACGCCGCCGGCGATTGCCGCCCAGCCATAAGCGTCGATGATCCCGATGATCTGGTTCATCCGCGAAAATTCATGCACATCGGGCGACTGCAACGGAAAGCCCGGAAACCGCTCATCAACATAACGCAGGATCGCCTGCGTCTCGTAAAGCTCGAAGCCGTCATGCTCGAAGGCGGGCACCTTGCCGAACGGATGCCGCGTCAGGTGCGGCTCTTCGCGATGGGCGCCGAACGGCACATCGACCAATTCGTGCGCGACGCCCTTCTCGGCGAGCGCCAGCCGCGCGCTCCAGACGTAGGTGCTGAGCGCCGGGCCATAAACGATCGGCCGCGCCATCGTCACATCCTCGCTGCTGCCTCATCGACGCGCAGATTGCGTCGTCGCCGCGCCGCCGGCAACGGCAGAGTGATCATATCGCCGCGCGCAGGTTAGAGCGGTTGCAGGCTGCGCCCCCGAGGACTAAGACCCATGCCGGCCCTTAGGATCGAGGAGGAACGCCGTGGCGCGTGGAGACGACCAGCACAGAAACCCGCAATCCAACATCGAGATCGCGCAGGAAGCGGTGATGCGGCCGATCGGCGAGGTCGCCTCTGGCAAGCTCGACATTCCCGACGCGGCGATATCGCCTTACGGCAAGTACAAGGCGAAAATCGCTCTCGATTATATCGCCTCGCTGAAGGACCGGCCCAACGGCAAGTTGATCCTGGTGACAGCGATCACCCCAACCCCGGCCGGCGAGGGCAAGACGACGACGACGGTCGGCCTCGGCGACGCGCTCAACCACATCGGCAAGCGGGCGATGATCTGCCTGCGCGAAGCCAGCCTCGGGCCGTGCTTCGGCATGAAGGGCGGCGCGGCCGGTGGCGGCTACGCCCAGGCCTTGCCGATGGAAGACATCAACCTGCATTTCACCGGCGATCTGCATGCGATCGGCGCAGCAAACAACCTGCTCGCGGCGATGGTCGACAACCACATCTATTGGGGCAGCGAGCCGGGGATCGACCCGCGTCGTGTGACTTGGCGTCGCGCTGTCGACATGAACGACCGCGCGCTGCGCTCGCTCGTCAACTCGCTGGGCGGCGTCGCCAACGGG
>JASIAN010000177.1 GCA_030042035.1 Alphaproteobacteria bacterium
GCCAGCATCGGCGCCTATGTCGGCTCCGACCGGCAGTGGCTGACGCCGTTCGGCATGATCGGCACGGTCGTCGGCGTCTACGATATTCCGGCCGCTCATGTGTCGATCGACGCGGTGTTGTCGAACACCAGTCCGACCGCGCCCTATCGCGGCGCCGGCCGGCCCGAGGCCACTTATCTTATAGAGCGAGCGCTCGATGACGCGGCGAAGGAACTTGGCATCGACCGCCTCGAGTTGCGCCGCCGCAACATGCTGCCGCCCGAGCGGCTGCCGTTCCGCTCGCCCTTGGGCCCCGTCTATGATTGCGGCGAATTCCTGAAAAACATGGAGATGGCGCTCGCGGCGGCCGATTACGGCGGTTTCCCGGCGCGGGCTGCGGCAGCGACGGCGCGCGGCCGGTTGCGCGGCATCGGCATTGCCAACGCGATCGAGGCGGCCGCCGGCCAGGTGCCGGAATATGCCGAAATCCGCTTTCAGCCGAGCGGCAGCGCGCTCCTGTTGCTGGGCACGAAGACGCACGGCCAGGGCCACGAAACCGTTTTCAAGCAAATCCTTTACGAGAAACTGCAGCTCGACCCCGACGATGTCGTGTTCATCGACGGCGACACCGACCGGGTCGCGTTCGGCATGGGGTCGAACGGCTCGCGCTCGATGGTCGTGGGCGGCGGCGCGCTGACGCTGGCGGCCGACAAGGTCATCGAGAAGGGCAAACGCCTTGCCGCGCATCTGATGGAGGCGTCGGTCGCCGACATCGAGTTTGCCGCCGCCAAATTCACGATCGCCGGCACCGACCGCTCGCTGACCTTGAAAGAAGTCGCGCGCGCCTCGTTCCAGCCGGCGCGCCTGCCGGCTGGGATGGAGCCGGGCCTTATCGAACACGCGACCTATGCGCCGCCCGGCGCCACCTACCCCAACGGCTGCCATGTCTGCGAGGTCGAGGTCGATCCGGACACGGGCGAAGTCGAACTCATCGCCTACACCGTCGTCGATGATGTCGGCACGGTTATCAACCCGTTGACCCTGCACGGGCAGGTGCATGGCGGCGTCGCGCAGGGCGTCGGGCAGGTGCTGATGGAGCAGGTCGCCTACGACCCCCAGTCCGGCCAGCTGATGAGCGCGAGCTTTATGGACTATGCGATGCCGCGCGCCGACACGCTGTGCCCGATCGCAACCGACAGCAACCCGGTGCCGACCAAATTGAACCCGCTCGGCGCCAAGGGCGCGGGCGAAGCCGGCTGCGTCGGCGCGCTGCCCTCGGTCATGCTGGCGATCATGAACGCGCTGGCGCCACTGGGCGTCACCGAGCTCGACATGCCGGCAACGCCGCTGCGCGTCTGGCAGGCGATCGAGGCGGCAAAGGGCCGGGCGGCATGACGGACGGCCTCAGGACCGGCGCCGAATACCGTGAGGCGCTGCGCACCGACGGCCGCCAGGTCTGGGTGCTGGGGCATGGCAAGGTCGAGGACGTGACGACGCACCCCACGACCAGCGCAATGGTCGAGGAATACGTCCGCTGGTACGACCGCCACGTCGACCCCGAGTGGCAGGACATCGTCTTGACCCCGCCCGACCCGGCGACCGGCAAGCGGCTGCCGTGGGGCTATGTATTGCCGCGAAGCGCCGACGATCTCAGCGCGATGGCGCGCTGCTTCTGCGCGACGACGTTCCCGACCGCCGGCAACATCACCCACACACCGGCCTACGGCCAGCTGATCGCGCTGGGCGTTCTCGGCATGCTCTACGAGCAGAACGCCGACCCGAAGCATATCGCCGATGCCGCCAATTACCGCGACATGATCGCCCGCACCGGCCGGTTTCTGACCTTCTCCGCCGGCGCCGCGACGATCGGCTACCGCCTGCGCCCAGACCCGGCCGAGCGCGCCGCGCTGCGCATCGTGAGGGAGACCGACAAGGGCCTCGTGCTCGCCGGCAAGATCGGCATGCACACGAGCCCGGCCTATGCCGAAGATGTCTATGTCGGGTCGGTCTCCGGCGTTGATTACCAGGGGAAGCGCGCGAGCTTTATCGTGCCGGTCGCCGGCAAAGGCGTCACAACGATCTGCCGCAAAATCTCGAGCCGGCATCCCAACCCGTTCGTGTCGCCCTTGTCGCGCCGCTTTGACGAACTCGACGGCCAGATGTGGTTCGACAACGTGCTGATCCCATGGGAGCGCGTCTTTCTGCACGATCCGCTGCCGGAGCCCGTGGCGCGCTGGCTGTTCTGGCACCAGCTCTATTGCTGGCTGATGAAGGCCGAATTCACACTGGGTCTCGGGTTTGCGCTGGCGCATGCGATGGGCCTCGCATCGCACGAGCCGACGATCGAGTACCTCGTCGATCTGATCATCGACGTGCAGACCGTGCGCAGCTGCCAGACCGCGGCCGAGCGTGACCCGCAATTCACGCCGCAGGGTTATTGCTACCCGAACCACAACCATGTCGCCGCCGGCAGCATCGCGATGCTGCGGGCGCGGCAGCGCATCAGCGAGATCATGCGCATATTGCCGGGCTCCTCATTGGTCGTGGCGCCGAGCGACGCCGACCTCGCCGAGCCCGATCTGGCGGCGGGGCTCGACGAATCCTTTGCCGGCGGCGGCTATACGGCGACGCAG
>JASIAN010000026.1 GCA_030042035.1 Alphaproteobacteria bacterium
GGAGGAAGAGCCGGAAGCGGCGGCGGCGTTCGAGGCGCTGCCGCAGCCGCTCGCGTTGTCGGAGGACGCCGGCATTGAAACCGCCAGCCTCGCGCCGCTCGCCGGCGACCGGGCAGCACCGATGCCGGCCGAGGAACCGGCACGCGCCAGCGAACCGCAGCCGACTGCCGAAGCGGAAGAAGGCGTGCCATTCGTCAGCGACGCCGAACGCGTCCTCGAAGAAGCCGGCGCCGAAGCGGGGCCGTCGCGCCAGGCGGAGCCGCGCGGGCCGACTGCTGCACCATCCAACATCGAGGTCTTGACAGTCACCGAAAAACCCCCCAACCCGCGGCGCGGCTGGTGGCAGCGCTTGACCCAGTCGTGAGCCTGCCCGCGTGGGCGATATGGAGTTGCGACAGTGATTGGATTTTCCGCGCTGCGTACCTTCGGCGTCATCCTGTGGGTCGCCGCCGGCCTCGCGCTTTTTGCCGCTCCGCCGGCACCCGCCGCCGATTTCACGCCGCAGCAGCGCCAGGCGATCGAAGGCATCGTCAAGGATTATCTGGCAAAGCATCCGGAAGTTATCCTCGATGCGCTGCAAGGCGCCGACGCCAGCATGAAAAGCGGAGCGCCCGACAAGGCGGCGGCCGCGCTGGCGGCCTATCAGCGCGAGATTTTCCACGATCCGGCAAATCCGATCGGTGGCAACCCGGAAGGCAACGTAACGCTTGTCGAGTTCTTCGACTACCGCTGCCCCTATTGCAAGCAGGTCGAGCCGGCCCTCGAATCGCTGCTGCGGCAGGACCATGAGCTGCGCATCGTGTACAAGGAGTTTCCGGTTCTTGGTCCGGCTTCGGTGACCGCTGCCAAAGCAGCGCTGGCGGCGCGCAAACAGGACAAGTTTGACGCCTTTCACCGCGCGATGATGGCGCTGAAAGGTCAGATCGACGACGCGGCCGTATTCGCCGTTGCGGCGTCGGTCGGGCTCGATATCCCGCGCCTAAAGCGCGACATGAAGGATCCGGCGATCGGGCGCCAGATCGATGCCAACTACGCGCTGGCCGATGCGCTCCGCATCGACGGGACGCCGGGCTTCGTCATCGGCAACGAGGTCGTGCCCGGCGCGATCGGCCTTGACGATCTGAAACAGCTCATCGCCGCCGCCCGAAAAACGGCTGCCCGAAAAACGGCCCCGCGCGGCTAGCTTACGGTTGCGCCAGCGCCGCTTCGATCTCGGCGGTGATCGCGGCGTCGCCCGGCCGCACCTGCGACGGCCATGCACCTGCAAGCTGGCCGTCCGATCCGATAAGGTATTTGTGGAAATTCCACCGCGGCGCACCGGCCTCGCCCAGATTGGCGGCGACCCAGCGGTAAAACGGGTGCGCGGCGGCCCCGACCACCCGATATTTCTCGGTCAGCGGGAAATCGATCTGGTAATGGCTGTCGCAGAAGCGGCGAATCTCGGCCGCGCTGCCTGGCTCCTGGGCACCGAAATCGTTGGACGGAACGCCGAGTACGACAAGGCCGCGGTCGCTGTAGCGCTGCCATAGCGCCTCGAGGTCGCGGTATTGCGGCGTGTAGCCGCAAAACGAGGCGACGTTGACGATCAGCACCGGGCGGCCGCGCCAGGCGCTCAGCGGCAGCCGCCCGCCCTCGAGTGCGACGAATTCGAACTGGTAGGCATCGCCGGTGTCGGCCGCGTCGTCCGTCATAGCATTACCCCATCGTCACATGTCTATCGCATCGCAGCCGCAGCGCGGCGGCCGCCGAGCAGCCCGACCGCGGCGCGCAGCTGCGCGTCGTGTGCAGTGCCGATATCCTTCGGTTTGATCGGATGGGCGGCTTCCGCCCCGCTGGCCGCGGCGGGCGCCGGTGCCTTGCCGGTCGGCGCCAGCGCGCCGGTCGGCTTCAGCGTGCCGAACAGGTCACTCTCATAGGTCATGAGGGCGTTTGCCACCTGCTCGTCCTTCGGCAGCAGGACGATGCGGTCCGGCGTGATTCCCTGGCCCTGGATCGAGCGGCCGGACGGCGTGTAATAGAGCGCGGTCGTCAGCCGCAGGGCGCCGTGTCCCGCGATGGGGATGATGCTTTGCACCGAGCCCTTGCCGAAGCTGCGGGTGCCCATGATCGTCGCGCGGCCGCGGTCCTGCAGCGCGCCAGCGACGATCTCAGAGGCCGACGCCGAGGCCCCGTTGATCAGCACGACCATCGGCGCACCGTCGAGCAGATCGCCGTTGGCCGGCGCATTGTAGACCTGGTTTTCGTCCGGCTGGCGGCCGCGCGTCGAGACGACGGTGCCGCCGTCGAGAAAATCGCCGGCAACCGAGACCGCGGCATCGAGCAGGCCGCCTGCGTCGTTGCGCAAATCGAGCACAAAGCCGGTCAAATGCCCGCCGGCCTTTTGCCGCAACCGCAACAGCGCGGCGCGCAGTTCACGTGGCGTGTTTTCGTCGAACATGCCGATCCGCGCGTAGCCGATCCGGCCTGGCTCCAGCGCATATTTGACCGATCGCACATGGATGACCGCGCGGGTGATCGGCACGTCGAATTCGCCCCTGTTGGCACGCGCGATCGTCAGCACGACCCGGCTTCCGGGCGGGCCGCGCAGCCGCCGCACGACCTCGCCGATCTCCATGCCGACGAGCGGATGCCCGTCCGCCTTGACGATGCGGTCGCCCGGTTCGATGCCGGCGGTGGCGGCGGGTGTGCCGTCGATCGCCGAGATCACCTGCGGCACGCCCTGCTCGACCGAAATCTCGATGCCGATGCCGCCGAACTCTCCACTCGTCGTCCCCATCAGCTCGCGGTATTCGGTTTCGGTCATGTAATCGGAATGCGGGTCGAGCCGGCTCAACATGCCCTTCAGCGCACCGTCGACGAGCTTGTCCTGCGTCACCGGCACGACGTAATCCCGCTCGACCTCGTGCATCGCGTCTTCGATGAGCGCGAGATTGCCGTCGCTGAGCACCGGGTCGCCGGACCGCGCCGCCGGCGAACCGCTGCAGCCCGCGATGCCGAGGACGATCGCAAGAGCGACGGCGGCCGCCGCCTTGCCGCCGCCACGCATCGACGCGGGCCGCCGCTGCAAGAACCGGATCACGGTTCGTAATCCGGCTGCCGCTGCGGATGCGCTGCGGCAAAGGCGTTGAGCGTCATGCACGTCTCGAAAATCCTCGCGATCGTCGGGTACGGCGCCATGTCGAGCCGGTAACGTTCCGCGTTGACAACCTGTGGCACCAGCGCGATGTCGGCGAGGGTCGGTCGGTCGCCGTGGCAGAACCGCCCGGTACGCGGGTCTGGCGCAAGGAGGCCCTCAAGCGCCGTAAACCCGGCCGCAATCCAATGGTTGTACCAGGTTTTGACATCGCCTTCGCTGCGGCCGAACTGCCGATGCAGATAATGCAACACGCGCAGGTTGTTGAGCGGATGAATGTCGCAGGCGACGACCGCCGCGAGGCCGCGCACCCGCGCCCGTCCGGCTGGATCGCGCGGCAACAACGGCGGCTCGGGATGGGTCTCGTCGAGGTATTCGATGATCGGCAGGGACTGGATCAGCCGCTCGCCATCGATTTCGAGCGCCGGCACGAGAGCTTGCGGGTTGATGCCGAGATAGGCCGGCTGCGATTGGTCGCCCCGCCGCAGATGGATGAAAGCGCTGTCGTAATCGAGCCCTTTGAGATTGAGCGCAATGCGGACGCGAAACGCCGCGGAAGATCGGGAATAGCCATAAAGCTGCATCGGTGGTGCCTGCTCGCGAGGCGGACGGCGGGCACGTTACTCCGCTGCAGCCGGCGCGGGAAGACCGCCGGGAAGGCTGCTGCCGCCCGTGCGTTTGCGCTTATAATGGCGCGGGTTCGGCGGCGGCGGACGGGGCGATGACGAGACGATCGGAACGCCGCATGGGTGGGCTGGCGGTCGCCTGCCTCCTCGCGGCATGCGTCGTGACGACGGCGGCGCGGGCGCAGGCCACCGCGCAGGCCGAAGCGGCGCATCGCCGGGCCGAACTGGCGCATCTGCCGGCAAACGCGGCGCAGCGGCTGTTCGGGCTGGAGAGGATGCCGGCGCCAGGCCCGGCCGACGCGATCGGCACCTATACCCGCGGCTGTCTCGAAGGCGCCGTGCAACTGCCGGCTGACGGTCCCGACTGGGAAGTCATGCGGCCGTCGCGCGACCGCGCCTGGGGGCATCCGGCGCTGATCCTGTTCATCGAGCGGCTGGCGGCGCGGGCAGCGCGGTTCGCCGGTTGGCCGGGCCTTCTCGTCGGCGACATCGCACAGCCGCGCGGCGGACCGATGCTGACCGGTCACGAATCGCACAATCTCGGCCTCGAAGCCGATATCTGGCTGACCCCGATGCCGTCGCGCCGCCTGTCGCGCGCCGCGCGCGACGAGATGCCCGCGATCGATCTCGTCCAAGCGGACGGGCTGGCGGTCGATCCCGCGACCTGGCGGCCGGCCGACCGCAGTTTGCTCGAACTGGCAGCGAAAAGCCCCGGCGTCGACCGCATCTTTGTCAACGCGGCGATCAAGAAGGCGTTGTGTCGCGAAGCCGGGGGCGATCGCGCCTGGCTGCGCCGAATCCGCCCGTGGTGGGGTCACATGCGGCACTTCCACCTGCGCCTGGCGTGCCCTGCGGGCGACACGGCGTGCCGCAATCCGGTGCCGCCGCCGCCACCCGGCGACGGCTGCGGCCGCCAACTCGCGTGGTGGTTCGCGCCGGCGCGGCTGCATCCGCCGCCTTCGGCGCCGATCAAGCCGCCGATATCGCTGAAGAGCCTGCCGGCCGCCTGCGCCGTGCTGGTGCGCAACCTCCGTTAGCCGGTGGCGCGCTCGGCGAAGCGGCGGCGCAGGAAGTCGCGGACATCGATGGCGCAACGGTCGGGGGCGGCATCGCAGATGTTGTGCGGCATCCCGTCGTAGATTCGGAATTCGACATCGGCGAGCCGGCGGAACGGTTCGTAATTGGCGACGGAGCCGACGGTCTCGCCGCCGGGAACGACGACGAGGGTCGGGCAATGAATCTGCTCAACCTCATCGCTCCAGTCGTAACTCGCCATCAGCAGCACGAATTTCGCGATATAGGCGGGGTCGTTCTTCGCTGCCTCGTCGAGAAACCACGTGACGAGACCGGGATCGGCGTCGGCCGGCAGGCGGTCGCTGATCGTCTCGGCGAGAAAGCCGCGCAGCCCCTTCTGCTCGATCTGCGGGATCCATGTCGGCGCCTGGCTGTTTTTGAGGCCCGGCGTCGAACCAAACAAGGCGAGGCTTGCGACGCGCTCGGGGCGGGTCATCGCTAGCTGCTGGCCGAGATAGCCGCCGGCCGAATTGCCGACGATGTGCGCCTGCGCGACGCCGAGATGATCGAGCAACTCGGCGACATCCTGCACCAGCCGCTCCAGCGTCAGCGGCGCATCGGGCGCTGGCAGTTGAGAGCGGCCGTGGCCGCGCAGGTCGAGCCGCACAACCCGCCAGTCGCGGCAGAGATGCGGCACCCACGCGAAATATCGCCGGGCGCTGCCCATCGCCGCATGCAGCAGCAGAAGGGTCGGCGCCGGTCGCCACGGGTCGCTGAAGTCGTCGATCGCGTAGGCGAGCGATAGCCCGTCGCTCGTCGAGAAACGAGCCTCCGCGCTCACTGTGCCGCCAAGGCCGGCGCCGGCTGCGCGAAGGCCGGCATGATCTCGCGGGCGAACCGTCGGATGTTGGCGATCGAGCCGCCGAAATTGATCAGCACATATTCGACCCCGCCCTGCCGCAGCGCCTCGATCTTCTCGGCGATCTGGTCGGGCGTGCCGAAGATCGCGGTCTCGTCGCACAGGCGCCGCACCTCGGCTTCGTCATGGCGCGCAAAGCGCTCGCGCTGGTCGCCCGGCCGCTCGGCCAGTTTGTTGATCCGCAGATGGCCCTGGAAGCGGCGGACGTACGCGGCTTCCAGTTCCTCAGGCGTATCGGTGAAATGCACCGCGCGCGCGACGCCGGCCGACATCGGGTCCCAAGCGCGGCCGCGCGCCTCGCTGTCACGGCGGAACTGCGCGACATGGCGCAGCACGTCGTCGGCGAGATCGTATTGCCCGAGTAAGAGGTTGTAGCCGCGTTCAGCGACCTGGCGAACCGAGCGCTCGCTGCCGGCGCCCATCCAGAACGGCGGATGCGGCCGCTGCGCCGTGGGCGGCTCGACAATGATGTTGTCATACTGCCAGTAACGGCCATGGTGGCTGAACGGCGTGTCAGAGACAAAGGCGCGCGTGATGACCGCCATCGCCTCCTCGAAGCGCGGCTCGGCCTCCTCCATCGCGACGCAAAAGCCGGCAAACTCGTTGTAGCGGTAGCCCTTGCCGATGCCAAAGTCGAGCCGGCCGCCAGAGAGCAGATCGAGGGTCGCGGCTTGTTCGGCGAGCAGCACCGGATTGTGCCACGGCAGCACCAGCACGGCGGTGCCGAGGCGCAGCGTCGTCGTGCGCGCGCCGAGCCAGGTCAACAGGTTGAGGCTCGCCGAGACCTGCCCGAAGCCGGTGAAGTGGTGCTCGACGACAAAGGTCGAATGAAAGCCAAGCGCCTCGGCCTCGACGTTATTCTCGATCCATTCCCGGAAGCCCTGGCTGCTGTCGGTCAACTCGGCGCCGGGGGCGGGGCGGCGCGCCTGGGCGCTGCCGAACAATCCGAACCGCATCGTCGCATGCTCCTGTGAATCCGCCTGCGAAGGTAAGCCCGGCGCTGCGATATGCCAAATGCCGCGATTCTATCGCAGCCATCGCGCCTCGGCATCGCAGCGGTTTCCGGCTTTGGCGGCGCATCAAGAGGAGGACGCAATCATTGGTTGTGGCCATAGAGCTTGACGCCTGGCGGCGGCGGATCGTGTAGGATGGGCGGGGTGCGAGAAGGCGAGGATCGGATGGCAGCGCGTTCGTCCCGCATTAGAATGCGCCGCCCGCGCATGCGCGCGCGGCGGGGCGTCGGGTTCTCGCACCTGTCGATCAACCGCATGATCCCCAGCGTCTTGACGCTGCTCGCGCTGTGCGCCGGCATGACGGCGATCCGCTTTGCGATCAACGGCAAATTCCAATATGCGGTCTTTACGCTGATCGCGGCCGGCATTTTCGATGGGCTCGACGGCCGCCTCGCGAGGCTCTTGAACGCGACCTCGCGGTTTGGCGCCGAGCTCGACAGCCTGTCCGACTTCGTCAGCTTCGGCGTCGCGCCGGCGGCGCTCTTGTATCTGTGGACGATGGCGCAATGGCACAGTTTCGGCTGGGCCATTGTGCTGTTCTATGCGGTGTGCTGCGCGCTGCGGCTGGCGCGTTTCAACACCCAGCTGACAGCGGAACCGCCGCCGCCGTGGCGGGCGAATTTCTTCAGCGGCGCGCCGGCGCCGGCCGGCGCCGGCCTGTTGATGCTGCCGATGTTCTTCGGCTTTGAGTGGGGCGACTGGATCGCCCGCTCGCCCTATCTGAACGGCGTCTGGATCACCGGCATCGCCCTGTTGATGATCAGCACGGTGCCGACCGTGTCGCTGAAGCGCATCCGCATCCCGCATCATCTGGTCGTGCCCACCCTCTTGGGTATCGGCGTTCTGACCGCGTTTTTCACGACCGCGCCGTGGCCAACGCTGATCTGTATCGGCGCGGTCTATCTCGGCTCGATCCCGCTGACGGTCCATGCCTCCTGGCGGCTGCGGCGTGCGAGCATGGCAGCGCAGGGCGAAGCTGCCGCCCGTCCGCCGGCCGTACCGCCGAGCCTGCCGGCAGCGCGGCCGCCGCGCCTGCCGCAGCGCGACATTGTGCCGCCGCCCAACGAATGGCGCCATTGAGCGCAGTCGCGTCGCGTCATCCATAATGAAAAAGAGGGCTTTGCTCCATCGCCAACCAAGAATTCCGCCAAAATATCTGTAACAAAATACGATAATGCGGCGTTGATTCCGCAGCGTCCCAGCAGCGACGAAGTTATATATGACAAAGCGGGCGATGAGGTGGGGGACGACGATGCTCTCTCTAAACGTCGGTCATTGGGTTGCGGTTATAGCGACCATCGCGATCGTGTGGTGTGGCAGCCGGATTGCACGAAAAGACAGAAAAGCCGTTAAGATTTTGCTTGGAGTGCTGCTGAGTTTTGGGGTTTTTGAATTAGTCGTGCAGGCTAACCCGAGCGGCATCGCGACAGGATCGCGATCTCTGTCGCAGTGGGTATTGACGAGGGTGGGATTGGCGCAGCCTTTTGTGGGTCATTTGTCTCAGTAATTTGCGCGCGCCAACGGCGCATCGGGTCGGAATCCGAATTCGACGATGCCGGACTGCGGCCTGCGGCGCAGCTCAGCCGCCGCAGACCTTAGGGCCGACCACTATGCGTGAGAGCGGGTTCATCGCGATCTCGCTTCCGCTATGTTACCTTCAACCCGGAGGTCTGCGCCGGTCTCCCGCCGGTTGGCGGGAATTTGGGGATGGCAAGCGATGCACAGCTTCAATCTGAAAACGGAAGAGAAATTCGATCCTCGGCGGCATGTCGAGCGGGTATTGGGCCGGGTTGCCGAGGGCGATGTGACCGTCGCCTGCTGGGAGCCGGGGCAGACCAGCCCCTACCACTGCCATCCGCACGCGACCGAGATCTATTTCTGCTTCGAGGGCGGCGGCACGATGCGCACGCCCGAGGGCAGCGTCGCGGTGGTGCCGGGCTCGTTTGTCGTGCACCCGCCCGGCGAACTGCACGAATGGATCACCGGGCCCGCCCGCACGCTGCTGTTCCGCGTGCGCTATGGCCATGACATGGCGGGCCGCACAAAGGACTGGCCGAGCAACCCTGATTGGCGCCCCCGCCCTGAAGATCTTGAATATTTCACGGTCGGCGGCTGAGGAATGTCATGAGCGACGCCAACGAAGCGGACAAGTTTGGGTTTGCGCCCGAGATTGATGTACCGATCCCCTATCTGCAGCGCATTCGCGATTATTACCAAGGGCTCGGCTACGGCGCGCCTTACCGCTGGGCGCACTACGCCGAAGTGCCGTTTGCGGCGATGCGGAAGCCGGTGCGCGCGGCGCGCATCGCGCTCGTGACGACGGCCGCGCCGTACCGGCCGGAGGCGGGCAACCAGGGGCCGGGCGCGCCCTACAACGCGGCCGGCAAGTTCTTCGAGGTCTATTCGAGGGACAGTGCGCGCGATCACGATCTGCGTATCGCGCATATCGCCTACGACCGCGATCACACGACGGCGGAGGACCCCGATACCTGGTTTCCGCTGCCGGCGCTGCGTCGTTTTGCTGCCGTCGGCCGGATCGGCGAGGTGGCGCCGCGCTTTCACGGCATGCCGACCGACCGCAGCCATCGCACGACGCTGCAACGCGATTGCCCGGAACTGCTGCAGCGGGTGCGCGAGGACAAGGCCGACGCCGCCGTTCTTGCCGCCGTCTGACCGGTGTGCCACCAGACCGTGAGCCTGGCCGCACGCCACCTCGAAGCCGCCGGTATCCCGACCGTCATCCTCGGCTGCGCCAAGGACATCGTCGAACATGTCGGCGTGCCGCGGCTGTTGTTCAGCGACTTCCCGCTCGGCAATCCGGCCGGCCGGCCGCACGACCGCCCGTCGCAGGACTTCACGCTCGATCTTGCGCTGCGCCTCTTGAAAGTGGCGCCGGCGCCGCGCACGACCGTACAGTCGCCGCTGCCCTGGGCGGCGGACCCGGCCTGGAAGCTCGATTATTGCAACATCGCGCGGCTGTCGCCGGAGGAGATTGGCCGCCGCCGCGCCGAGTTCGAGCGTCAGAAGGACATTGCCAGAGCCGGCCGCGCCAGCGGCTGAATGCCGGTCTCAGTGGCGCAGGAAATAGACGCGGCGCAGTTGCTCGCGGAAGCTGACGCTGGCGCCGAGCGCGTCCTGGAAATCCGCTTCGCCCAGCACATAGGCTTCGAGCGGCTGGGTGGCGACGACATTGGCGTTGCGCGGATTGCCGGAGAGCAGCGCCAATTCGCCGAAAAACTCGCCGGCGCCAAGACGCGCGACTTCGCGGCCGCCGCGCTCGATCCGGACTTCGCCTTCGGAGATCAAAAACAGCTCGTGGCCGGCCTCGCCTTCGTGGATCACGACCTCGTCCGGCATGTAATGCCGCCGGCGCATGCGCTCGGCGACGTGCGTCAACTCATTCGGCGTCAACGCCTTGAAGGCGTCGACATCCTTCAGGAATTCGCAGATGCGCAACGCGTCGTTCAGGATCACATCGGAAACGATGCGGCCGTCGACCATGTGAACGAGGCGATCGGCCAATTCGATAATGCGATGGTCGTGCGTCACCATCAGGATCGCGGTGCCGTCTTCGACCGTCAACTCCTTGAACAGGCGAACGACGTTGCGCGTCGAATCGGGATCGAGCGCGGCGGTCGGCTCGTCGGCCAGCACGAGCTTCGGGCGATTGGCGAGCGCGCGGGCGATCGCGACCCGCTGCCGCTGCCCGCCTGACAGCGCGCGCGGTTTGTGATCGATGCGGTGGCCGAGACCCAGGCGGTCGAGCATCGCGACGCCGCGCGCGCGCATCTCCGCTGCCGAATGGCGGCCGGCGAGCTGCAGCGCCATCTTGACGTTTTCATAAGCACTCAACGCGTCGAACAGGTTGTGCATCTGGAAGATGAAGCCGATGTGGCGGCGCACCCTGACCAGCGCCGCCGGGTCGAGCCGCGCCAGATCGTGGCCGAGCACATCAATCCGGCCCTGCTGCAACGAGCGCAGCGCGCCGATCAGCGTCAGCAGCGTCGTCTTGCCCGAACCCGACGGTCCGGTCATCACAACGAGCTGTCCGGGCGGGATGTCGAGGGCGATATCGAACAGCACCTGAAAGCGGGCGTCGCCCACGCCATAGAAGAAGTTGACGCCTTCGGCACGCGCCAGCGGTGCCTCCAGTTCGCAGGGATTGAGGTCGGGGGTCCGCGGCTTTTCCCGCCCCACGGCCATCAGAACACCTCGGCCGGATCGAGGACAACGACGCGGCGGATCGCAAACGCGGCCGAGAGAAGGCACATGCCGAGCGTCAACCCGAGACTGAGCAGGGTCTCGGCGAGCGTCATGCGCAGCGGCAAGAGCGCGACGTCGCCGATGATCCGGTACACGACGAGGCACAACAGCCAAGCCGGCACATAGGCCGCCAGCGCCGATAACGCCGCCTGCGCGAACACCACGCGGACGAGATAGACCGTGCGATAACCCATGCCCTTCAATGTCGCGTATTGTGGCAACTGATCGGTCAGGTCAGAGTAAATGACCTGGTACGAAATCAACATGCCGACAATAAATCCGACCAGGGCACCCATCCAGAAGATCGGCCCGGCCGACGACAGTTTGGCCTGAAAAGCGCGTTCGAACGCGATCAGCTGCGACTTTGTCAGGACGCGCAGCCGCGCCGGCACGGCGGCGCGCAATGCGGTCACAACGCCCGCTATGTCAGCCCCCGGCTTTGTCCGGATGACGCCGAACTCGATCGGCAGCGCGGTGGCGCTCGCCGCGGTACCGGCCGACAGCCGGGCATAGGTGGCGGCGCTCATCATGACTGTTCCGTCGCTCATGAAATCGGGGCTGAGCACAAAACCGCCGACGATATGCACAGGGCGGCCGTTGATCTCGGTCTCGTTGGCGCCGCTCGCCATGCCGAGATACGAGCGGGCGCGGCGATCGACGATGACCGTATCGGGTTGTTCGAGGCGCCCGCTTTCCGCGCGAATCGCCGGCAACAGAAACGGCGGATGCGCTGGATCGAACGCGAATACCTGAACCACATACGATTTGCCGTCACTCGGGCTCTTCCAGAAAAAGTGCAGCCAGGTAGCGTAGAGCGGCACGACGCTCGCAACCCCCGCAACGGTGCGCGCCGCAGCGAGATCGGCGAGCGGGAAGGGGTCTTCGCTACCGAACCGGTATTTCGTCTTGTTCATGAGGACGATGTCGCCGTCCAGCTGATGTACGATGCCGAGTGAGGCGTCGAAGAATCCCCGTTCGAAACCGAGCTGCACCAGCATCAACAGCACGGCAAAGCCGATGCCGGCGACCGAACGGGCGAGGCGCCGCTTGTTGGCGATAAGGTTGCGCAACGCGAGCGGCACGGATCGCGTCTGCGGAACGATGCCGGCCGCCATCGCGCGCCGTCAAAAGATGTCGGCGGGGTCGGCGCGTCTGAGGCGGGCGAGCGAGAACAGAGCAGAGCCGATCGCCATTGCCGCCGCGGCCGCGAACACACCGCTCAGTTCGACGCCGGTCAACGTCACCGGCAGCAGCGTCTCGCGGCGGATCAGGAAATAAAGGCCAAGCGCCGCGCCCAGCCCGGGCAGAAAGGCGCCGAGCGTGATCAACAGGGCTTCGACGAGGACGATCGCGTCGAGCGTGCGGTTGCGGTAACCGATCGCCTTCAGCATTGCGAATTGCGGCAACTGGCGGGCGATTTGCGTCGCCAGCGTCTGATACAGGATCATCAGGCCAACGATGAACGCGACGATCAGCCCCGATCCGAAGATGACGCCAGTCGCGGTCTTTGTCGTCCAATAGGCGATCTCATACCGGGTGAGCCCAGCGCGGGTGAAAACCTGCACGTCCGGCGGCAATGCCCGGCGCAGCGCCGCGACAACCTTGTCCCTGTCGGCGCCGGGGCGCAGCGTGACGAGGCCGAGATTGATCTGCTGCGGCGACCGGCGCGCAAAGATGCGGAAGAAATTCGCCGGATCGACGAGCACGACGCCGAGGCCGAGAAACCCTGTGCCGAGCCTGTATTCGCCGCCGATCGTCATGCTGCGGCCATTGAGATCGACCGTTCGCCCCGTCGTCAGCGGTCCGAAAATCGACCGGGTGGCGCTGTCGACGAGCATCGTGTCGGCGCGCTCCAGTACCGGCGTCTGGCGATCGATATCGGGAACGGCAAAAATCCGCGTGGGCGGATCAAAGCCGATCGCCGTGACGTCGATGCGCGGTCCGCCTTCCGGATTCTGCCATTTTGCGTCGCCGAGATAGACCGGGCTGGCGGCGGCAACGCCAGGCACATTCGCTGCCGCCGCCAGCGCCGCGCGCGGGAACTGCCAGGACTGGCCCATGAACACGTAGCGGTTCGACGCCACCAGCAGATCGAAGCGCATGTGGTCATAAGTGAGCATGCCGCCCTGCGGTACCGCAATGAAGAAACCGAGCTCGACAAAGATCAGTAGGGTGGCAACAAACACGCCACCGACCGCCAGTGCCGTGCGGCCCTTCTGATGACTGAGCACTCTCCAGGCCACCTGGAACGGCACCGGGCGACGATCCTCAACGCGGGCGACCGCCGCAACATATACCGCAAGTGAGCGGGCCGCCCTATGCGATCCGCGGCCGCGCGGCCGCGGCGGCCTACAGTTTTTCCAACATCGCCTCGGCGCTGGAGACGCCGTATTCGCCGGATGGCTCGACGTTCAGCGCCTTGACGACGCCGTCTTCGACCAGCATCGCATAGCGCTGCGAGCGCACCCCCATGCCGGCGCTCGTGCGGTCGAGTTCGAGGCCGATCGCCTTTGTGAAGTCGGCGCTGCCGTCGCCGAGCATGACAATCTCGTCGGCGCCGTGCTCCTTCCCCCAGGCATCCATGACGAACACGTCGTTGACCGCGAGGCAGGCGATCGTATCGATCCCCTTCGCCTTCAGCGCCGCGGTATTCGTCACATAACTCGGCAGATGGCGCTGCGAACAGGTGCGCGTATAGGCGCCCGGCACCGCAAACAGCACCACCTTCTTGCCCTTGAAGAAATCGTCGCTTGATACCTGCTGCATGCCGTCTTTGGTCAAGTAGCGCAGCGTCACCGATGGCACCCGGTCGCCCGCCTTGATCGTCATCACCGCCTCCTCATGTCAATCGAAAGAGGTGTCATTGCGAGCGAAGCGAAGCAATCCCGCACGTCCTACGCCGATGTATCGGGATTGCTTCGGCGCGTCGCGCCTCGCAATGACGGAACAAGTCATTACTGGTTGAGGTGGAAGACCGCCTTGCCAGGAATTTGCCGGCCACGCAGCAGCGCGCCGACCTGCGGCAGCTCGCGCCAGCTATGCTCGGCGATGCGCGGTCTGAGCGACCCGTCGGCGACGAGCGATGCGAGCAGCGCCAAGTCCGGGCCGAACCGCTCTTCCGGTTCGGACGTGAAATAATGAAATGCCTGTATGCGGGCGTTCTGGTGGTCGCCAAATTCGCGGAAATCGATTTCGGTCGGCTCGCCCGAGGAATTCCCAAACACGACGATCGTGCTTTTTGCGTCGATCAGGCGAATCGCTGTCTTCAGCGAGGCGCCGCCGGCCGCTTCAAGGATCAGCGCAAAGCGACCCTCGGCGTTTTCGATATCCGTGACGATCTCGGCGGCGCCGAGACCGTCGAGCACAGGGGCGCGCTCGGGCGCGCCGACGACAGCGGTCACGCGCGCGCCGGAACGCGCCGCCAATTGCACCGCAAGGTTGCCTACGCCGCCGGCTGCGCCGGTGATGAGCACGCGCTTGCCGAGGAGCGGTGCGCCGTGGCGCAACGTGCGCAGCGCCGTCAGCCCGGCGACCGGCAATGCCGCCGCCGCGGCGAACGCCACATTGTCAGCGATCGGTGCGATGCGATGCGCTGGCACCGCGGCGCGTTCGGCCCAGCCCTCCCAATCGCACAGCGCGACGATTCGCGCGCCGGCCGGCGGGCCGCTGCCGTCGGCGGCGGCGCGGATCACGACGCCGGCGATGTCCTGCCCCGGCCGCCAACCTTCGGGCCGCACCTGGAACAGCCGCAGTTCGCCGCGGTTCAGCGAAAATGCGTGCACTGCGACGAGCGCCTCGTTTGATTTCGGCTGCGGCTCCGGCACGTCGCGGATCGCGACCGGCTGCGGCCCTCCAGGCGTGTTGACGACGGCGAGCATCATTCCTCGCTTCGTCATTGCGAGCGCAACAAAGCAATCTCGTGCCGACGGGATTGCTTCGTCGCCCTTCGGCCTCCTCGCAATGACAGTTCAGTTGAGCCTGAGATCGGTGATGTGCCGCGGATCGGGTTTCAGCTCACCCTTTTCGACGCGTGTCACGATGTCGGTCAGGATGCGGTTGGTCGGCGTTGGAAAGCCGATCTCGTCGCCCTTGCGGCACACGAAGCCGTTCAGGAACTCGATCTCGGTGCGCCGACCCTTTACCATGTCCTGCCCCATTGACGGGCGATGCTCGCCGCCGCCGGCACGGCCTGCTTCGGCAAGGCGGTGCTCGTCGATCGTGCGCTGCGCCTCCGGGTCGCCCTCGCCGGCGCGCGCCAGCGTCTCGGGGTCCATGTGGCTCACCTCATCGAACGTGTAGCCAAGCGCGAAACCGACGCGGATCGCCTCGCTGCCGAGCCGGTTTGAAAAATGCCGGATCGCGTCGTTCCGGGTCATATCGCGGGTGATCATGCCGGTGCAGGCCGACAACCCGTTGCCCATCACGTTGGTGACGAGCTTCGACCACCGCTCGCCCCACAGATTCTCGGTCACGAAGGCGCTGTCGGAATTGGCCAGGAGGCCGCACACCTCCTTGGCGCGATCGGTGACGCGGCCGTGCACCTCGCCGATCCGGAACACGGTATGGCGCCCGCCATGCTTGCCGCCGGCGCGGAAGATCTGGCCGGGTTCGTTCAGCGCGACAGTGATCGAACTGGCGACCGAACCCAGCGTCTTGCCCCAGCCGACGATGCCGGCAATCGTCTCCTCGTTCATGCAATTCTGCAACGAGACGACATAGCCGTCGGCTGCAAGATATTGCCGGATCAGCGTCGCCGCCCACGCCGTGTCGTAGGATTTCGTACAGACAAAGGCGATATCGATCGGCTTTTCTTTCGCCAGATGCTGGACCTCGGTGACGTGCAGCGCGCGCACCGGCACCGTGAACGGCTCGACGTCGCGCAGGTGCGTGATCGTCAGCCCGTGCTTCTTCATGTGCTCGACATGCTCGGGCCAAAAATCAATAAACGTCACATCCTCGCCGGCCTTCACCATATGCGCGCCGGCATAGCCACCGACCGCTCCGGTGCACACGATCGCAATCCTCTTCCCCGTCGCCATCAGCCTTCCTCCGCATGCGTCGGCTCTGCGCCGCAACCCGAGACGATCCTAGTATGAGCCGGCGGCGTAGGGGAAGCGATGCCGCGGCCCGGCGCGCTCTTGCCGCTCAGCGCCCTAAGGGCGCGAACGGCTCCTTGCGGGTGAAGTTGTGGTGCGCCTCGACATAGCGCACCGTGCCGCTCTTCGAGCGCATGACGACCGAGTGCGTGAAGGCGCCGCCGTGAAACCGTCGCACACCCTTCAGCATGCTGCCGTTGGTGACGCCGGTCGCGGCGAACATGACATCGCCGTGCGCCAGATCGAGCAGGTCGTATTTGCGGTTGAGGTCGGTGATGCCGAGACGGTGGGCGCGGCCGCGCTCGTCGTCGTTGCGGAACAGGAGCCGGCCTTGCATCTGGCCGCCGATGCAGCGCAGAGCGGCGGCCGCCAAAACCCCCTCCGGCGCGCCGCCCGATCCCATATAGATGTCGATGCCGGTCTCGGGGTCGGCGGTCGCGATGACGCCGCTCACGTCGCCATCGCCGATCAGCATGATACGCGCGCCCGCCGCGCGCACATTGGCGATCAACTCGGCATGGCGCGGCCGGTCGAGGATGCAGACGACGAGATCGGCGACATCGCATTTCTTTGCCTGCGCCAGATTCTTGAGATTAACCGCCGGCGTCTCGTCGAGATCGACGACGCCATCGGGCAGACCGCCGCCGACCGCGATCTTGTCCATGTAGACGTCGGGGGCGTTGAGGAACCCGCCGTGGTCGGCCATCGCAAGCACGGCGAGCGCGTTGGCGCCGCCCTTGGCGGTGATCGTCGTACCTTCGAGCGGATCGAGCGCGATGTCGATTTCCGGCCCTTGGCCGGTGCCGACCTTCTCGCCGATATACAGCATCGGCGCCTCGTCGCGCTCGCCCTCGCCGATGACGACCGTGCCGGTGATCGCGAGCGAGTTGAGCGCCTGCCGCATCGCATCGACGGCAGCCTGGTCGGCCGCCTTTTCGTCGCCGCGCCCCATCAGCCGCGAGGCCGACAGCGCGGCCGCCTCGGTCACGCGCACCGCTTCGAGCGCGAGGTTGCGGTCCATCTTCGAGGCTTCGGGCATTTTTCTCCTCCCTCCTGGCGCCTGATTGGAATTATTCGTCCTCTCTGTGTCGCCGTCATGAAGCGGCGTCAGAAATCTTCGATGCGAATGAGGCGCGGCGGTTCGAGCACCGCTTCGAGCGCGGCGATGCGGTCGAGGGCGCGGCGCATTGCCGCCTCTTCTGTCTCGTGCGTCGTCAGCACGACCGGCACCGCCTCGCCCGGCGCGCGGCCGCGCTGGATCATCGCTTCGAGCGACACGTTTTCGTCGCGCAGCGCGGCGGCGACATCGGCGATGACGCCCGGTTGATCGACGACCATGAGGCGGATGTAGTAGGCGCCGCGGTGGCGGTCCATCGCCGCGCCCGGCAGGTCTCTGAGCGCGTGGATCGGCACGCCGAAAGCCGGGGCATACCGTCCGGCGGCGATGTCGACGAGATCGGCGGCGACCGCCGAGGCGGTTGGGCCCGCACCGGCGCCGCGCCCTTCGAGCACGACGCGGCCGACGAAATCGCCCTCGGCGACGACCGCGTTGAAGACGCCCTCGACGGCTGCAATCGGCGTGCCGCGCCGCACCATGCAGGGGTGGACGCGCTGTTCGAGGCCGTGATCGGTCAGCCGCGCGATGCCGAGGAGTTTGATGCGATAACCGAGTTCCTCGGCGAAATCGATATCGAGCCGCGATACATGCCGGATGCCTTCGGCATAAACACCTCGAAGATCGACCGGCCGGCCAAACGCGACGCTTGCCAGGATCGCCAGCTTATGCGCTGCGTCGATGCCGTCGATGTCGAAGCTCGGGTCGGCCTCGGCATAGCCGAGCTTCTGCGCCTCGCCCAGGACCTCGGCGAATTCGCGGCCGCCCTCGCGCATCGTCGTCAGAATATAGTTCGAGGTGCCGTTTAGGATGCCATAGACGCGCGACACGCGGTTGCCGGCGAGGCTCTCGCGCAACGCCTTGATGACGGGAATGCCGCCGGCCACGGCCGCCTCGAAGGCGAGCGCGACAGCCGCTTCCTCGGCGAGCCTCGCGAGCCGCGTGCCGTGTTCGGCGAGAAGTGCCTTGTTGGCGGTCACGACGTGCTTCTTATGCGCCAGCGCCGCCTCGACGACGTGCAGCGCGACGCCGTCGCTGCCGCCGATCAGTTCGACGACGACATCGATTTCCGGGTCGCCGGCCATCGCGACGGCATCCTCGTACCAGCGCACGGCCGACAGATCGACGCCGCGGTCGCGCCGCCGGTCGCGCGCCGACGCGGCAGCGACGACGATGCGCCGCCCCGCGCGGGTCGCGACCAGTTCGGCCTGGCGCTCCAGCAGCTGGAGCACTCCGGCGCCGACCGTGCCGAGACCGGCGACGGCGATTTTCACAGCTGGCTGCATGCGAGGTCCGATGCTCATGGCGCGAATTGTATCTCCACCCGGCCGATTTGCCGACCGCTTGAGGGGTTGGCCTCGGTCTCGATGTGCGCGGCCGGGATGCCGGCGGCGGCGAGCGCCTTGGCGACCTTCTGGGCGCGATCAAGCGCCGCGTCGTAGAGCCTGAGGGGGTCAGTGCCGGGAGCTGGCGCGGCCGCGAACGCGACGACCAGCACGCGGCGCGGCTGTTGCTTGTAGAGGGCTGCGACATGCGCAATCTGCGCCTTGTCGGCGACCACGGCGGCGACGATGTCGAGGATCGCGACGGTCATCGCAGGCGGCCGCTTCGCGGGCCCCGGCAGCGGCGTCGGAAGCGCCGCAATCGCCGGCAATGCGGGCGGTGGCAGCGGCGGTTGCACCATCGCCGAGCTCGCCGCGGCCAGCGACGCCATCGGCGCGACCGGCACTGGCGCCACCGCTGCGAGGACCGGTGCGGTCGGCGGCGGCTGTGGTGTCTGCGGCTGCGGCAGCGGCCCGCGGATCGTCGGCATCGCGAGGGACGAATTCAGCGGCTGCGGCGCCGGCGCCGTGCCGGGCCGATGCGGCGGCGCACGGCGTGACGGCGGCTTCGCGTTTGCCGCCGCTTTGGCCGCGCCGGCCGACGCTATCC
>JASIAN010000178.1 GCA_030042035.1 Alphaproteobacteria bacterium
GCAGCCGCTCGATCATCTGCGCGTGCGACGATTTGCCGGCGTCGGGATCATAGGCCGAGGACGCCACCGGCCAGCCGCGCGGCACATTGGCGGAGGCTGTATAGCGCCCGTTTTCAAAATACGAGACCTTCATATCGCCGTCTCCTCTCGCGCCGGTCGCCGGCCGGCGCCTGTCGAAGCGACGGTAGCACTCTGCACCGGCGCTGGCGAGAGTTTGCGGTGCGCCGCCGACGGCCCTGCCTTGACGCTTGCGCATGGGTTTGGCACCGTTACGCCCTGCCTGTCCAGCCGGCGTCCGCCATGACCAAATCCGAGCTCGTTCAGCGCCTCGCCGAGGCCAACCCGCACCTCTACCAGCGCGACCTCGAGACGATCGTCAATGCGATCTTCGATGAGATCGCCGCGGCGCTGGCGCGCGGCGACCGTGTCGAGCTGCGCGGTTTCGGCGCCTTCTCGGTGAAGCGCCGCGATGCCCGCGTCGGCCGCAATCCGCGCACCGGTTCGAGCGTCATGGTCAGCGAAAAGCATGTGCCGTTCTTCAAGACCGGAAAGCAGTTGCGCGAACGCCTCAACCAGGGCGGCACGGCCGACTGACCGCTGTGCCGTCATGGCCGGGCTTGACCCGGCCCTCGACGGTTTTTCTATTGCCTCTCACCGGTGAGAGCGTCGGCACCGGCGATGCGCTGCGCCAGGGCGGCGGCGAGGAAGCGGTCGATGTCGCCGTCGAGTACGGCATTGGGGTTGCCGGTTTCGACGCCGGTGCGCAGGTCTTTGACCATCTGGTAGGGCTGCAGCACGTACGAGCGGATCTGGTGGCCCCAGCCGATCTCGGTCTTGGCGGCGTTCATCGCATCGACCGCCGCCTCGCGCTTCTGCAATTCCAGTTCGTAGAGCCGCGCGCGCAGCATCGCAAAGGCGTGCGCCCGGTTCTGGTGCTGCGAGCGCTCGCTCTGGCAGGTGACGACGACGCCGGTCGGCAGGTGGGTGATCCTGACGGCGCTGTCCGTCTTGTTGACGTGCTGGCCGCCGGCGCCCGAGGAGCGGTAAGTGTCGATGCGCAGGTCCTTGTCGTTGATCTCGACGCTGATCTTGTCGTCGACGACCGGGTAGACCCAGACCGACGCAAAACTCGTGTGGCGGCGTGCGTTTGCATCAAACGGCGAAATGCGGACAAGGCGATGCACGCCGCTCTCAGTCTTCAGCCACCCGTAGGCATCGGGGCCGAGGACGCGCACGCTTGCCGATTTGATGCCGGCGCCTTCGCCGGCGCTTTCTTCCAGCCACTCGACCTTGTAGCCGTGGGCCTCGGCCCAGCGCACATACATGCGCAACAGCATCTCGGCCCAGTCCTGCGCCTCGGTGCCGCCGGCGCCGGCATGCACTTCGAGGTAGCAGTCATTGCTGTCGGCCTCGCCCGATAACAGGCTTTCGAGTTCACGCCGCTGCGCCTCCTCGCGCAACGCGCCGAGCAGCCTCTCGGCGTCGGCGACGATGCCCGCGTCGCCCTCGGCGTCGCCCAGTTCGATCAGCTCGACCGCCTCGGCGACCTCGCGCTCGATGCGGCGGTAGCCGTCGATCGCGCGCTCGAGGCGCGTACGCTCACGCAACACCTTCTGCGCCGCGGTCGGATCGTCCCACAGCTTCGGGTCTTCCGCCTTTTCGTTCAGCTCGGCGAGGCGGCGGGTTGCAGCCTCCCAGTCAAAGATGCCTCCTTAGCAGCGCCAACGACTTTTCGATGTCGTCGACAACCGCCTGCGTTTCGGCGCGCATGTGAATTCCCTCGTTGTCTTGGTCCTGTAGATATTAATATGGGGGCTGCGATGTCATTTGGCCGCGCGCGCCGCGAGCCACTCGGTCTCGTCGGCGTCGATCGGCGGCAGGTCCTGCAGCTGCGGCAGCACTTCGGTGGCCGCCAGAGTAAAGCTCTTCTCCGCCTCGGCGTGGGTCACGAGGCCCTGGCGCGTCATCATGATGATGTGATGGATGCCGCCGACCCGCTTTCTGAACTCCGTGATCTGGCGCGCGACAGTATCGGGGTTGCCGGCGAACATCTGGCCCTGGCCGACCAAGACCTCGGCGTCGAGCTTGGTCGGCCGCGGCCGCCGTGAGGCGCCCGTGCGCCATGCCGCCGGCGCCATTTCGGGCGCGACGTTGCCCGGCTGAAACTTCGCGTATTGCGGCGCCGACTTGATGCTGACGGTCAGAAACCACGCGATCTTCTGGCCGATGCGCAAGCCCTCCTCGTCGCTGTCGCCGACATAGGCAAACGCCATGTAGGAAAACCGGTCCTCGCCCGCCGGCGGCAGCCCGGCCGCCCGGCGCGCCTCCTTGTAGGCGCCGAAGGCCTGTCGAGTGCGGTCGTAGCCGCCGAACAGCAGCGTGTTGACGATGCCGCGGCGCCCCAATTCGGCGCAGGTCGGCAGGTCGGAGGTTGCGGCCCAGAATTCCGGCCGTGGCTGCTGGTAGGGGCGCGGCCAGATGTTGACATGCGGGTGAATGAAGAATTTGCCCTCCCAACTGAACGGCCCGTCATGGCTGGTCAGCGCCTTCTCGATCAGGTCGATCGCCTCCCATTCGCGCTCGCGGATGCGCATCGGGTTGGCATCGCCCGACACCATCTCGGTCGCACCCGATTTGACAAAACCGATCTCCAGCCGGCCCTTCGACAATATGTCGATCGTCGCGTATTCCTCGGCGACGCGGACGGGATCGGGGCGCACCGTGATCAGCGTACCAAGCGACAGGATGCGCACGTTCCGCGTCAGCCGCGCGACGACGCCGGTGATGACCGGGCTCGCCGCCCACAGATTGTTGATGCCGGAGTGGTGCTCGTTGGTGACGATATGGATGCCGAGGTCGTCGCACAGGCGATATTCGTCGAACACCTCGTCGTAGAGCCGCGCCGCGATCTTGGGATCGCAATAGCGGTTGGGCAGGCTGGCGCGCACCGAGTCCGCCTGTTCCAGCACTTCGGCCGGCACAAACGGGTAGGGGTTCTCGCAATGGTTCCACAATTCCATCGAACCGCCCTCCGGCTGACGCGCCGTCATTGCGAGGAGCCCGTCGGGCGACGAAGCAACCCCGGTGAGCGAGCGCCGCGCGACCTCAGATTGCTTCGCTGCGCTCGCAATGACAATCGCGGTTTCAGCGCTTACGGAAGCTGTCGAGCGTAACGACCTCGGCGGTTGGCTTTTCGGCCGGCTTCGCCTCGGGCGCCGCAGCAAGCGGCGCCGGTACCGTGGCCGGCTTGGTCGGCGTCGCCGCCGGCGCCGGCGTCGCGAATTCCAGTGCGAAATTGACGGATGGATCGGCAAAGCTGCGCACCGCCGCAAACGGCACGATCAGCCGCTCCAATTGCCTCTGGAAGCTCAGCGTGACCGAAAACGCGTCGCGGCTGACCTCAAGCTCCCAGAACTGGTGCTGCAACACGATCGTCATGATGTCGGGATAGCGTTCGCGCAACGAGTCGGGGATCGCGACGCCGGGCATCCCGGTGGCAAAGCCGATGTAGAAATGGTGCGCGCCGCGCAAGCCTTCCTTGGCTGCCCGCTCCAGGGCTTCGCGCACGACGCCGCGCAACGCGCGCTCAACCATCTGTTCGTAGTGATAGAGATCCTGCGGCATGGCCCTGGTCAGCCAGTCGGGAATGAGTTGAGGGGCTTCTGTTGCCCGGTGCCCCTCGGACCGCGAGTTACCTGCTGAGCTTCACCCCACACGGGGTTAGGCGGCAAGAGCCTCAGTTGCGAAGTTGTCGTTCGCAGCTAATTTTTGACCCGATAACGGCGGTATCATGCCGGGCGAAAGCGTTGCCTTTACCACGCGCGTCGAGCCTGTTTCGCCCCCATGGAGCCGCTGGAACGGCCGATTCGCCGCGCCGGCTGAAATGGTGGAGGCGCCGGGTACCGCCCCCGGGTCCGCAACGCTTATTTCGCAAGCCGTTTATCGCCATAGTCGGTCGCCCGACGCGGTAAGATATAGGGTGGGCGCGGGCGAAACGCAATGATGCCCGCGGCGTCCCGCCGGAAGGGTGTCGTTCCCGCGAAGGCGGGAACCCCGGGCCGCGCCTCATTTGCCGCCCTGGATGCCCGCTTGCGCGGGCACGACGATGAGGTGAGGAGCGATGCCGCTGAGTCGGGAACAGCAAGCCGAAATCGCGGTTGCGCGCGGCCAGACGCGCGAGACGCGCCGCGCCACCGTGCCGGCGCTCGAAGAGATCCTCTACGAGGCGATCCCGGTGCTCGATCACGGCTTCATCCGCGTCGTCGATTACATGGGCGACGACGCGGCGATCGTGCAGGCGGCGCGCGTCTCCTACGGCCGCGGCACGAAGCGCGTCAGCGAGGACCAGGGCCTCATCAACTACCTGATGCGGCATCGCCACACGACCCCGTTCGAGATGTGCGAGATCAAGTATCACGTCAAGTTGCCGATCTTTGTCGCCCGGCAATGGATCAGGCACCGCACCGCCAACGTCAACGAATACTCGGCGCGCTATTCGATCCTCGACAACGAATTCTACGTGCCAGCGCCGGATAAGCTGGCGACGCAGGCGACGACGAACCGTCAGGGGCGCGGCGCGGTCATTGCGGGCGCGGCGGCGCAGCGTGTCCTCGACCTGCTGCGCGGCGATGCCGAGCGCGCTTATGCCGGCTATGCCGAGCTGTTGAACGAGGACGCGGCCGGCCGGCCGCGCGACCCGTCATGGCCCGGCCTCGCGCGTGAACTGGCGCGCATGAACCTGTCGCTGAATTTCTATACGCAGTGGTATTGGAAGATCGACCTGTACAACCTCCTGCATTTTCTCGCATTGCGCGCCGATCCCCATGCGCAATACGAAATCCGCGCCTATGCCGAGGCGATGCTGGACACCGTCAAGCGCTGGGTGCCGCTGGCCTATGAGGCGTTTCTCGAATACCGCATGAATGCGGCGACGATCTCGGCGACGGGCCTCCAGGTCATCCGCCGCATGCTCGCCGGCGAGAGGGTCGATCAGCCGTCGAGCGGCCTTTCCGCGCGCGAATGGCGCGAACTGATGGCGCTGATCAACGCCGACGCGGCGAGCTGACGCCGCATTGTCCACCGTTCGCGGCCTCGGCCTGCGGTATACTTGCCGTCATCAGCTCAACAGACAGACCAGGAGTTGTGGATGGAAACGCGGGCGGCGGTGGCGTACGAGGCGGGGAAGCCCTTGTCGATCGAGACGGTAGACCTCGACGGGCCGAAAGCCGGCGAGGTCATGGTCGAAGTGAAGGCGACGGGCATCTGCCACACCGACGCCTACACGCTATCGGGCGCCGACCCGGAGGGCCTCTTTCCGGCAATCCTCGGGCACGAAGGCGCCGGCGTCGTCGTCGAGGTCGGGCCGGGCGTCACGAGCCTCAAGCGCGGTGATCACGTGATCCCGCTTTACACGCCGGAATGCCGCCAGTGCGAAGCGTGTCTCTCGCGCAAGACCAATTTGTGCACGGCGATCCGCGCGACGCAGGGCCGCGGTTTGATGCCCGACGGCACGAGCCGCTTCTCGCGTGCCGGCCGGCCGATCCTGCATTACATGGGCACCTCGACCTTTGCGAATTTCACCGTCTTGCCGGAAATCGCAGTCGCGAAAATCCGCGAGGACGCGCCGTTCGACAAGGTCTGCTACATCGGTTGCGGCGTCACGACTGGCCTCGGCGCCGTTATGAACACCGCGAAGGTCGAGGCGGGCGCCCGCGTCGTCGTGTTCGGGCTGGGCGGCATCGGCCTCAATGTCGTGCAGGGCTGCCGCCTCGTCGGCGCCGACATGGTCGTCGGCATCGACATCAACCCCGGCCGCCGGGCGCTCGCCGAAAAATTCGGCCTGACGCATTTCGTCAACCCGGCCGAGGTCGAGGGCGACCTCGTGCCGTATCTCGTCGATCTGACGAAGGGCGGGGCCGATTACAGCTTCGAGTGCATCGGCAATGTTGCGACGATGCGGCAGGCGCTGGAATGCTGCCACCGCGGCTGGGGCGTCAGCGTCATCATCGGCGTCGCTGCGGCGGGCCAGGAGATTGCGACGCGGCCGTTCCAGCTCGTGACTGGCCGGGTGTGGAAGGGCACCGCGTTCGGCGGCGCGCGCGGCCGCACTGACGTGCCGAAAATCGTCGACTGGTATATGGAGAAAAAGATCAACATCGACGACCTGATCACCCACACACTGCCGCTCGCCGACATCAACAAGGGCTTCGAATTGATGCATGCCGGCCAGTCGATCCGCAGCGTCGTCGTTTATTAGCGGCAATGGCCGGGCCGGATTTTCTGCTGGCGATCGACCAGGGCACGACCAGCACCCGCGCCCTCCTGTTCGATGCGGCGGGCGCCGTGCATCACATCGCGCGGCGCGAATTGCGGCAGATTTATCCCCGGCCCGGATGGGTCGAGCACGATGCGGAGGAAATCTGGCAGGCCGTTGTCGCGGCCGGACGCGAGGCGACCGCCGCCGCAGAGGGCCGGCCGATCGCCGCGCTCGGCATCGCCAACCAGCGCGAGACAACGGTGCTGTGGGAGAGCGCGAGCGGCCGCCCGGTCTCGAACGCGATCGTCTGGCAGGATCGCCGCACGGCCGGGCTGTGCGCCGAGTGGCGGGCGCAGCGCCTCGATGCGCTCGTGGCCGAGCGCGCCGGTCTGGTGATCGACCCGTATTTCTCAGCTTCGAAAATCACCTGGCTGCTCGATCATGTCGCAGGCCTGCGCCGGCGCGCCATGGTCGGCGACATCGCGTTCGGCACAATCGACAGTTTTTTGTTATGGCGGCTCACGAACGGCCGGCAGCATGCGACCGATGCGACCAACGCCTCGCGCACGCTGCTGTTCAATCTGCGGCGGCTCGAATGGGACGACGACCTGCTTGCCGCGTTTGCGGTGCCGCGCGCGCTGCTGCCGGAAGTGCGCGATTGCGACGGCGATTTCGGCCAAGCCGAGAGGGCGCTGTTTGGCGACGCGATCCCGATTGCCGGGGTCGCCGGCGACCAGCAGGCGGCGCTGATCGGGCAGGCGTGCTTCCGCCCGGGCATGCTCAAATCGACTTTCGGCACCGGCGCCTTTGCCCTCGTCCATACCGGTGCCCAGCCGGTGCGCTCGCGCCACCGCCTGCTCACGACGCTCGCCTACCGGCTCGGGGGCGAGACGGCCTATGCGCTCGAAGGCAGCATCTTCATCGCCGGCGCCGCCGTAGAGTGGTTGCGCGATAAGCTCGGCGCGGTCGCCGCCGCCGGCGAGACCGAGGCGCTCGCGGCCGGGGCCGATCCGCGCCAACGCGTCTATCTCGTGCCGGCCTTTGCCGGGCTCGGCGCGCCCTACTGGTCGCCCGATGCGCGCGGCGCGCTTACGGGCCTCACCGCCGATTGCGGCCTCGCGGAGATCGCGCGGGCGGCGCTCGAAGCGGTTGGCTACCAGACGCGCGACCTTGTCGCGGCGATGGCCGAGGATGGCGGCCGTGCGATCACCAATCTGCGCGTCGATGGCGGCCTCGCGGCGAGCGACTGGACGATGCAGTTTCTCGCCGACATGCTGCCGGCCGAGGTGGCGCGGCCGGCTGTGCTGGAGACGACGGCATGGGGCGTGGCTTATATCGCCGGCCTCGCGCGGGGAATCTGCCCGCCGCCTGCCGAGATGACGGCGCGCTGGTCGGCCGCCCAATCGTTCGCGCCCCGGATGGACGCGGCCGAGCGCGAGGAGCGCTATGCCGGGTGGCGCCGCGCCGTCGCCGGCGTCCTGGCCGCTGCGGCGCCGTGAACCTGCTTCAGGGTCTGCCCGATGCGCGCGCCGGCGAAGTGACGGAAACGCTGGTCGCGGCGCCGGGGCTCCGCATCGAGCGCATCGTGTCCCTGGGCCAGGCGAGCCCGCCCGGCTTCTGGTACGACCAGCACGAGAACGAATGGGTCCTGCTGCTCGCCGGCGCGGCCGAATTGCGCTTCGCGGATGAACCCGACGCACGCCGCCTCGCACCCGGCGATCACGTGCTGATCGCGCCCAACCGCCGCCATCGCATCGACTGGACTGACCCCGCCGTCCCGACCGTCTGGCTCGCGGTATTCTACGGCGGGTAGGGAGGACCGGAGCCGGTATTTGCCGCTACAGGTGGCGGATCGCTTCGCGGCACACAAGGATGCGGCGCCGCTTGCCAACCGTACAGAACAAGGGCGCATCGGCGGGTGCGGTGCCCGCGCGCATTGCGATCGCGCGCGCCAGCATGAAATGCGTGACATCGGCGGTCGGCGCGAGTTGGCGGCGGCCGATCGGGTGCCAGCCGACCTCTTCGAGTTCGTCGGTCGAAACCGGCTCGCCAAATACCACCTCGCCGTCGGCGAGAAAGAAGCGCGTGTTGAAGCGCCGGAACGCGCGGGTCGGCGTGATCGCGCGGCCGACATAGGTAAGACCGTCGAAGGCGGCTGCGATGCCGCGCTCGGCATAAGCGGCCTCAATCGGCGAGAGGCAGGGCGATGTCGCCGCGGCAGCCGCCGGCGCGCGGCTGCCGACCAGCACGCCGACCTCTTCCCAGGTCTCGCGCAGGGCGGCGCGGGCACTGGATCGCAGCCGCGGCGGCAAGCGGTCGGCGCTCTCTTCGAGACGCCACGGACGGCGATCCTCGGGGTCGATTGCGCCGCCGGGAAACACCCACATGCCGGGCATGAACTTGACATTGTCCGGCCGCCTTCCGGCCAAGAGTTCGAGGCGTGCGCCGTCGCCGCGCAACAGGATCAGCGAGGCCGCATCGCGCGGCCGGACGATCCGCGGCTTGGCAGGTTCCGCCTCGATGACATCGGTCATGCTTCGAGGCCCGGCTCGGCAACGGCGGCCGACCAAGGCGACATGACGTCGCTGACGCCGTAATTGAGGCCGTCTTCGCCGCGCGCCACAAGGTTCGGGCAGGCGAACAGCGCGGGCCATGCGGTGTGCTCGACGATCGTCGCGCCGGGCCGCGCCGCCAGCCGGTCGCGCACCAGCGGCGGCAGGCGGCGGTCGATCGTGATGCCGCTCTCGCCGCTCACATCGATGCGCGGCTGGTGCGCCGCCTCCCCGGGGGTCATCGCGAAGTCGATGATGAAGCTCGCGAGCTGCATGACCGCGGCGAGGATGCGCCGGCCGCCCGAGGCGCCAACCCCGAAGCGGGCGCGGCCGTCGCGCGCCGCGACAAGGGGGCACATGTTGGTCAGCGCGCGCTTCCCCGGCGCCAGCGAATTCGGCCGTCCCGGCCGCGGGTCGAACCACATGACGCCATTGTTCAACAGGATGCCGGTCTGCGGCAGCACATAGCGGCTGCCAAAGCTCGACAACAATGTCGTCGTCAGCGCCACAATGCCGCCCTCGCGGTCAATCGCAGTGATGTGCGTCGTGCAGCTTTCGCCGGGCGGTTTGATGTCGCCGAGCGTGTCGAGCCGGGCGTGATAGGCCTGCTGCAGGGCGTCGATCAGCGCCTCGAAATACACGGCGTCCGGCGCCTGCGCAAAGCGCTTCCCCGACAGGCGGTCGAGCACGTCGGCGAGCGTCGGCGCCGCCGTCAGTCCGCGCGCCGCGTGCAGCGCATAGCCGCGATAGGGGATCTCCAACGACGGCACAATGCGCGCCTGGCACGCCGCCAGGTCCTCGGCCGACAGCACGCCGCCGGCGGCACGCACATCGGCGGCGATCGTCGCCGCGATATCGCCGCGATAGAAATCGTCCGGCCCCTCTTCGGCGAGCCGCGCCAGCGTCGCGCCAAGACGGCCGAGGCTCAATGCCGGCGGATCGCCGCCGGGCGGCGATACCGGCGGCAGGCCGTCGGGCAGCCAGATGCGGCGACTCTCGTCGTAGCGGCGCAGATCAACAGCGGCGGCGGCGGTTTTCAGCGTCACCCACCAATCGACCGGCAGGCCCTCCTTTGCGAGCGCCACCGCCGGCGCGACGAGATCGCGCCACGAGGCGCGGCCGAAGCGCTCGACCGCCAGCGCAAAGCCCTTGACCGCGCTCGGGATCGCAAACGACAGCGGGCCGTGCATGTTGCGGTCGCCTGCGACGCGCGGCCATGTGAACAACTCGGTCGCAGTTTCGCCGGTCAAGGGATACGCCGCGAGGTCGAGGGCGCCGGGCGCGATCGGGCCGAAATCGACGACCTCGGCGCGGCCGCCGCCCGGCGGTTGCACGACCATAAAGCCGATACCGCCGAGCCCGCTGTTCCACGGTTCGCGGACGCTGAGCGCAAATGCGGTCGCGACCGCCGCATCGACCGCGCTGCCGCCGGCCGCCAGGATCTCGGCGCCGACCCGCGCGGCGACGCCGTTCTGCGCCGCGACGACGCCGCCGCGCGACGCCGCGACCGGCTTTCTGACAACCCAATTCTGCATCACCGACGCCATCTCAACCCACCTCGTCCCGCTCACAGCACGTCGATGCTATCGACCCGGCTGTTATAAAATGCGTAATGGCCGGCGAGGCCCTGCGCCTCGTCATAAGGCTTCTGGTACGCCCACACAGCGTTTTCGGCGCGCCTGTCGCCGGCTTCGATCGTCCAGTACGAGCAATCGCCTTTGAACGGGCAATAGGTGTGATGCTCCGTCGGATGCAGCAATTCGAGCCGCACGTCCCGCGCGGGCACGTAATGGACCGGGCCGTGCCCGGTCTCTTCGACGCGCAGCGCCGCGCTGCTGTCGGCGATGACGGCGCCGGCAAACTTCACGCGGACGCGTCGCGTCTCGGGCAGAAGATCGACCCGGTGGTCGGGTTTGGTGGCATAACCGGGGGCGGGATTGGCCATCGCTTCACTCCTCATCTGCTGATCTGTTCGGAGGGCGGCGCCTGCCGCCAACCGGCGCCGTTCGGCTGCCGGTTGCAATTGAACGAGGCGACGCAGCCGTCATAGAGCGACGAGCCTTGCAGCGGCCCGCATTCCTTGGCGATGCGCCTCGCGCGAAAGCCGGGGTTGGTGCACAGCAGCTGCTCATACTGCTCGCTTTCGCGCACGTTCTGCTGCGGGCTTTCGTTGGCCGGCGGCTGCGCCGACGCGATCCCGGCGGCCGCGGCGAAGCCGGCGGCGAGAAGCCAACTCGAATAGCGCACGCGCATCGCTCCATCCCCTGGTTGCTACGGTTCCGCCGACCGGCCGATCAATCAACCATCGTCAACCCGCCGCTGACGCTCAACACCTGCCCGGTGATATAGTCCGACCGGCGGCCGAGGAAGAACAGGACCGCTTCGGCGATTTCTTCCGGCTGGGCGATGCGGCGGAACGGGATCGCTCGCGTCAACGCTTCGCGCATGCGCTCGGGTTGCGCCTGGAACAGCGGCGTATCGGTCGGCCCGGGGCACACGCAATTGATATTGATCTGGTAGCGCGCCATCTCGCGCGCCAGCGACTTCGTGAACGCGATGATGCCGCCTTTGGCCGCGGCGTATACCGTTTCACCCATGCTGCCGACCCGACCGGCATCGCTCGAGATGTTGACGATCTTGCCGCTGCGCGCCGCCACCATCGGCGGCAACAGCCCGCGCGTCAGCCGCACTGCGCCCAACAGGTTGATCGCGATGAGCCGCTCCCACATCTCCGGCGGATTGTCGAGAAACGGCTGGATGCGATCCCAGCCGGCGCCGTTGACGAGCCCGTCGAGACGCGAGACCCGCGCTTCGACGGCGGCCGCAAAACCGGCGATCGATGCCGGCAGCGTCAGATCGAGCGGCAGAAACTCGACGGCAAGGCTGCCGCCGGCAGCGTCGGCCGCGACGGCGCGGCCGCGCTCTTCATCGACATCACCGATGACGACACGCGCCCCTTCGCGCGCTAGCAGCAGCGCCGTCGCGCGGCCGATGCCCGAAGCGCCGCCGGTTACGACGACGGTGCGGTCCTGCATTTCCATGGCAGCTCGCCCCTTTGCTGCTGCGGGCGGCGGATGTTCGGCGCGGTCCGGGCTGCTGTCAATCGCCGGTCGCGATGCACCGCACGTCGGCTCCGTCGCCCTACAATTCCGCCACACCGCTCATGCGATAGACCCAAGTTCGCCCTTGCACCCGGATCGGCAACTGTCGTGACGACGGAATTACGACATTCATCGCATATTTGATCCGAAAAAATTTGCTGCAATCCAGCGCTATTCTGTAAAAGAACCGCTGGCACCGTTCGGATATAATTAAGATTTTTAAGTCATAGCCGGCATATATCAGCATTACCTTGTGACCGGGGGCTGGGGAATGCGGGGTTGGCTTAAGCGTATTACGACTCCAGGATCACGCAGACAGGCGCCCGTCAACAGCGAAAACCAGGCCATTGTTCCAGGCGACAAGATCGAACGCTTGGCAGATCGGCTCGCCGCTGGCGAGATGCCGGCTGGCGGGGTGTTGGCGCGGCGCGACGAAACGCGTGTCATCGCGGTGTGCAGTCAGAAAGGCGGTGTCGGCAAGACGACGATCGCCGCGCATCTCGGCGTCAGAGCCGCGATGGCTGGGCAGGGGCCGGCCGTTTTGGTCGACACCGATCCGCAGGGGTCGCTGTCCGAATGGTGGCGCTCGCGGGCCGAAGAGGAACTGCCGCTTTCCGCGATCAAAATGGGCGATCTTGCGCGTGAACTCCCGACGCTGCGCAACTGCGGCGCCGCCGTTGCGATCATCGATACCCCGCCGGCTCTCGCCGAGAGCATCAGAGCGGTCGTCAGCGTCGCCGATTTGGTGCTGATCCCGGCGCGGCCCAGCCCGCATGATTTGCGGGCGATTGGCGGCACGATCGATCTGGTGCAGCGGGCGCGCAAGCCGTTTCTGTTCGTCGTCAATGGCGCCGCGAACCGCGCGCACATCACCGCCGAGTGCGTCGCGGCGCTCTCCGAGCACGGCCGCGTCGCGCCCGTCATTCTCTATCAGCGAACGGAGTGGGCAGCCTCGATGATCAACGGCCGTACGGTTCTGGAAACAAACCGGGGCGGCAGGTCGGCTCGCGAAGCGGCCGATCTGTGGGACTACACGTACGCGCAACTCGCGATGCGCGAAGCTGCGTAGGCGGTTGTCGCATGTCGAGCGCAAAACTGTCGGGCGCGTTGCTGGTGTGGAAGGGACCACCGCTGGCGCGCATCGAACGCGACCTCCATGAAACCGGAGAAGAGGGCGATGAATCCGCGGTCGCCGGTGGCGCAGCGGCCGAGCCGATGCCGAAGGCCGAACCGAGACCGACGGCGGCCCTGTGGTTTTTGGCGAGCGGCGCGGCCGTCGTTGCCCTGGGCAGCGTGATTGCATTGGCGCTGCCAACGTCGGTCGGCGGAACAACGACACCGTCGCCGGCGGCGCTGTCCCTCTCGATCCCGCGGGCGGCCGCCGATCTGACGCGGATGGCGGTGGCGCCGGCGCTGCAGGCGCCGACGCTGCAGCCTGCGGCGATAGCGGTCGACGCGCCGGCTGAGCCGGCAAAACCGGTAGCAGCCGCTGGGCCACCGGTCGCCGAACCGACGTTGCGGGCGCGCGGCGACGCGCTGTTTGCGACCGGCCACCTCGATGCCGCGCGGGCGTTCTATGAACGGGCGGCCGCGGCGGGCGACGGGCGGGCCGCACTGCAGCTCGGCGAGACTTACGATCCGGCCTTTCTTGTGCAGACGGGCCTTGTCGGCGAGCGCGGCAATACGGCAACCGCCGCCCGCTGGTACCGCCGGGCGGCGCAACTCGGCGCAGCCGATGCCGCGGTGTTGTTGAAGGCGGTCATGGCCGAGCCTGGCCGCTGACCGGCGCGGTCTAGCGCGCCGGCGAACCCGCGCGCGCGGCGCGGGCGACAGACGCCGCGCCGGCCTCGCGCCATACGGGCGGCGCGAACTTCAACGGAACGATGATCACGCCGGCGAGGATCGCCATGACCCCGGCGACCCCGATCGCGACCGAAAAGCCGAACGACGTGATCAGCATCGTTGACAGAATGCCGCCGTAAAAGCCGCCCGACCCCTTGGCGATCGCATAGAGGACGCCGTAATTGCCGCCCGCCGCGCTCTCGCCGTAGTAATGGCCGATCGCGATCGGGAACAGCGAGAACAGCGACGCCCAGAAGAAGATTGCGGCAATCGCGGCACAGACAAATGGTAGCTCCTGATGCGTCGCACCGGCATAAATGCTGAGGAACAGTAGGAGGCCGCACAGAATATAGGCGAAGATCATCATGTTCTCGGGGCCGAATTTCTCGGACAGACCGCCAAGGATCAGCTTGCCGAAGCCGTTGGCGATGGCGATGCCGCCGGCCGCTGCGGTCGCGGCCGCCGCCGTGAAATGGAAGCTCTTCGAATAGCCGACCATCTTGCTGATGCCGGCGAGCCCGGCGCTGGAAATCAGCACGAAGGAGACGATCAGAACCCACATCTGCCAGGTCCCGAGCGCCTCGCCGACGGTGTAATGGTGTTCCGACGGCCGCTTCACGGCCTTTGTCGACGGCACCCATCCGGCCGGCCGCCAGCCCGGCGGGGGGTCCTTCATCAGCAGGCCGGCGATGATCGATACGCCGCCAAGCACTCCGGCCATAATATAGATCACATCAAAAAACACGTGCGGCGGCGAATTATAGGGGATCGCCCGGATCGGAAAGATGAAGGGCAGCGACCCCCAGGAAAATGCGCCGGCGATGATGCCGGTCATCAGGCCGCGCCGGTCGGGAAACCACTTGTTCCCGGTGGTGACCGCGTTGTTGTAGACAAATCCGGTAAAAAAGCTGCCGATGCACCAAAGAGCGACCACGACCACATAGGACGGGCCAAGCGCCAGCGCGAAGAGCCCCAGACCCAGAAGCAGCCCGCTGACTGCGGTTGTCCAGCGCGGCCCGAAGCGGTCGCGCAGCAAGCCGCCCGGCAGCGTGCCAATTGATTGCAGGATCACGAACAAGGTGAACAGCCAGGCGATCTGCTCGGGGGACCAGCCGTAGATCTTGCCGATGTGCCCGGACATCGAGCTCCAGGCGTATTCGAAGGGGCTCGTGGCGGCCATCGCAAAGAATGCCGCGACGGCCACGACATAGCGGCTATGGCCGAGGATCTCGCGATCGCTGGGCATTGTGGCGGCGGCGGACGAGGTACTGGCCATCGCGGCTCCTTATGCGTTGCGCATCTTGACGACGACCTTGATTGCATCCTCGATGCGCTCGCGGGCATAGCGGATCGCGGTCGGCACCTCGCCGAGCGGGAAGGTGTGGGTGTGAATGAGCTTGGCGTCGAACCGCTTCTGCGCGATCAGCGCGGCGGCGCGGTGGGTCGCGCTCTTGCCTTCGCCGCGGATGCCGAACACGTAGATGTTGTTGCGCACGAGATGCGCCAGATCGACCGGCACCTTCTCGCTCGGGAACGCGGCGAGGCAGATGCGGCCGCCGCGGTTGACCATGCGCCCTGCCTCGTCGAGCGCGCCCGGCGCGCCCGAGCACTCGAGCACGTACTGCACGCCCTTGCCGCCGGTGATGCGCGCGACCGCGGCAACCGGGTCTTCGTTGCGCACGTTGATCGTATGATCGGCGCCGAGGCGGCGGCCCATGTCGAGCCGCCGCTCGCGGGTGCCGGTCAGGATTACGGGATCGGCGCCGAGCGCCTTGGCAACGCCGACCCCCATCAGACCGATCGGCCCGGGGCCGGTCACGACGACGCCCTCGCCGGCGATGATGCCGCCCATCACGTCAAGGCCATACATCGCGGTGCCGGCGGTGACGATCAGCGTCGCCTCTTCGTCCGTCACATGGTCGGGGATGTGGACCATCGTATTGACGTGGTTGATCGCGTATTCGGCAAAACCACCGTCGGTGGTGAAGCCGTTGGCGCGGTGGCCCTTGCTGTGAAAGCCGTAATTCACGCACGAGGTATACATGCCCTCGCGGCAGCGCGGGCAGCGGCCGCAGCCGGCGTGAACCTCGACCGCAACGCGGTCGCCGGGGGCGAATTCGTCGACCCCCGGTCCGAGTTTGACGACCGTCCCCATGTACTCATGGCCGGGCGTGAAGTTCTTGTGGAACGGCAGCTCGCCCTCGATCGACGCCGGCACGCCGTGGCTGATGATTTCGAGGTCGGTCGCGCACACCGCGATCGCATCGATGCGCACCAGCACCTCGGCCGCCCGCGGCTCCGGCACCGGCTTGTCGGCGAGGCTCAATTCGTTCGGTCCGCCGAGCACCCAGGCCTTCATCGTCGGCGGGATCACGTAGTCGTTCGTGGCGTAGGTCATTTTGTGCTGCTCCGATCGGACGGCCCGCCGGCGGCGCTGGCGACCGGTTCGAGCCAGACATCAGTCAGATCCTGGCCGAGGAAATGGCTGGGCGTGATGCTCCAGCCGTGCATTCGCGACGAGGTTACGACAATCCGGTTCCACCATAAGAGCGGTACCGTATAGGCCTGTGTCAGGGCATGCCGCTCGAAATCACGGACGATTTTCGCGCGCTCGTCGGGGTTTGTCGTCATCGCCTGGCCGATGAAGAGGGCATCGAGGAAGCGATCGGTTGCCCCCGAATAATTGACCGGCGACAGGTCGGGCGAGACGTATTTCGCCAGCTGCAATGACGGGTCGTCGAAGTAGTCGCCCTCGAAATCCTGCGCTACGTCAAAATTACGCGCGACGACCTGCTTCTGCCAGTCAAAGATGTCGAGGCGCTGCTGGGTCGTCGCGACGCCGATCTCCTGCCAGCTTTCGGCGAGCAGATTGGCGCCGGTATAATGCGGCATCGGAATGTCGCGCACCAAGAGCGTCAGCTTGAGGTCGCGCACGCCGGCCGCGCCGAGCAGCCGCTTTGCCTCGGCGCGCGCGGCCGCGACATCGTGGCCGAAGCCGGGCAACTCGACGAGATCGACCTCCGGCATCGCCATGCTCGACCCCGGCCGCATCAGCCCGCCGACATATTTGAGAAAGGTCGTGGCTTTGAGTTTTTCGGCCGCGCCCCAGCGGTCGATCGCAAGCGACAGCGCGCGCCGGACCCGCGCATCGTTGAACGGCGGCTTCTGCGTGTTGAAGACGACGAGCAACTCCGACAGCCACGGGTTCTCGGCGACCTGCACCTTGTCGCCCAAGGCCTTCACCAGCGCGTCGCGCTGCGGCGGGCTGACGCCGCGGAACTCGGCCTGGATGTCGCCGCTCTCATAGGCCGGCACGACCTGCGGCACCTTCATGAACAGGGCCTGGTAGCCGTCGAGATAGGGGCGGTCCGGGCGGAAATACTTGTCCCAGCGGCGGCCGCGCCAATACTGGCCGTTGACATGCTCGACGAAGACAAACGGGCCGGTGCCGAGCACATGCGTCGCGGGAAAATGCGGGTCCGCGGCGAGCCGGGCGGCGCTGCAGATGCCGTTCCACGGCGAGGCGAAGTTCTCCAGCGCGGCCGCGTCCGGCCAGGCGAGGCGAAACACCACCGTCAGCGGGTCGGGTGTGTCGATGCCCGCGATCGCGGCATATTCGACCCGCCGCGCCGACAAGACGCCCGGCGGCGGGCGGATAATGCGCTCGTAGGTGGCCTTGACATCCTGCGACGTCAGCAGCGTCCCGTCGTGGAACAGGACGTTCGGCCGCAGCTTGAAGACATAGGTCTGGCGGTCGCGCGAGATGCTCCACGACTGCGCCAGATCGCCGACGATCTTCGGGTAATCGGGCCCGTCGAATTTCAACAGCGTTGAGTAATGCGGCGCGATCGGATCGATGAACGCAAATGAAGAATTGGAAACAAAGTCGTAGTTCTTGGGTTCGACGATAACGGCAAACGCCAGCGTGCCGCCGCGCTGCGGCGCCGCGTCGGCGCGGCCCTGTCCGGGCAGGTAAAGGCTGGCGCCGGCGCCGATGCCGCCGGCAATCGCGGCGCGCCGCGTCAGCGCGCGCTTCCTCACAAACCCGCCCTCGCGCCGCTGCGTCGTGCCGGCCGCCTCACCGCGCTTGTCCACGCTGCCAGGCCTCGAACTGCTGGAACAAAGCGTTCTTCTCGGCCGGTGACATCGGCGCGTTGCCGCTGACCTGCCGGCGCTCGTCGATGAAGCGCGAAAACAGCGTCTTCAGCGCGGCGAGGTTCGGCGTGGCGGCCACCTGCGGGTTGTTGCGCAGCCACTCCGCCGCCGCGGGGGTGCGAGTCCACCCCGGCAGGTCGGCCGCAATATTTACCTCCCGCCATTTCGGATCGTAGCCCGGCGCCAGGAGCTCCTGGAACCCGGTGAAGAACGTGTCGACGAAGTTGGTCAGGCTGCGGTTACGCTGCGACAGACCGCCCAGGCCGGCGGCCATCAGCACATTGCCGACGGCGATCGTGTCGATCGGATGATCGGGAGCAACGAGATTTGGGTAATCGGCGGCCGTGATGCGGGTCGGCGCATAGACGGCGGTCACCGCCTGGGTCAGCGGGATGCTGAGCAGATGCAGCCCCCTCCCCTTATTGAGGGCTTGAAAGAACGGCGCCGGCTCGGCCGCGACATAGGCAAGCGCGGCAATCTCGCCCTGGCGCAGTTTCTGCAACGCCACCGGCTGGCTGTCGGTCGCGAATTTGGCGTGGATGCCGAGCAGGTCGAACAGGCGGTAGGCGGTGACGGCGGTGCCGCTCTCCTTCATGTCGATGTTCACGGTCTGCCCGGCGAGGTCGTTGACCGACTTGATGTCGGGCCGCGCCAGCAAATGAAATTCCTCGTTGTAGAGCCGGGTCACGTAGGTCAGCGATCCGACGCCCGGCAGGAAGTTCCCCGTCTTCGTATAATCGAGTGCATCCGCCTGTACGATCGCGAGGTCGATGCCGCGCAGATATTTCAGGTCGATGAGGTTTTGCAGCGGCCCCTTACCGACCACCGGGACGACGCGGCGCGTCGCGCCGTCGTCGATGATGCTGGCGATCTCCGCCGCCATGCGCACCGACACGTCATCGGCGGGACCGGTCTCCAATTCGACGACACCGCGGTTCACAACGGCGACGTTCTCGGTGGCGGCATGGGCAACGCGCCCGCCGGTGGCGGCCCCAGCGACCGCCAGCCCGGCCGCCGCAATGGCTGTGGCGCGGGCGATCGAACGAAACAGGTTCATTGGTGTCCAGCTGGCTTGAGCCCCTGTAACAGGAGGGCGGCGGCGCGGACGCCGAGATCGTGCGCGCGGCGGTACCAATAAGCGGCCTGTTTCGCATCGCCGGTGACGTATCCCAAGCCGGCCCGCGTCAGGAACGCCGGATCAAAGCTTTCGCCCAGCCGCAACGCCGCCGGCCCATTGCCGCCGTCGGCGCCGCGTTGATAGAATAAGCGCGCGTTTGTCACATCACCCGCGGCAAAGAGGGCGTCGCCGCGCGCCACCAGCGCGGCTACCTCGCTCGCCGACAGGTTTGCCGCCGCGGGAGCCGTCTTCGCCTTCGCCTCCGACACGCCGTCTTGCGAAGCCGCCAGATGCTCCGGCGCTTTGGGCGGGCTCGCTGGCGCAGCTGTGTACGGTTCTGCCGCGATCGGCGCGAGCGACGCGGGCGCAATCGGTTGCGCCGCCGTCGCTGGCGGCGGGATGCGACGCGTGGCCGGCGCCGAGCGAGCGGGTACCGGCGCAACCGGCGGCGACGGGCGGGCGGCAGCGGTTGACGCGCGCGGGGCCAAAGGTTCCGTCTCGGCGACTGCCGTCGCCGACGCCCGGTTCGGCGCGTCGTGAAGGACGGCTGCCGGGATTTGCGCGCGGCGCGGCGCGACGGGCGGCTTATCGGCATTGCCAGCGCCGGGATGAACCGACGTTGCACCGTGTGTCACGCGCAGCAGCTCATACGTCACGCTGGGGGCGGCGGCAATCAACGCGGTGAAGACCAGCAGGGCGCCGATCAGCCGCGCGATGCGGCGCCATCCCGCGATGGCGAGAGGCGCTGGGCCGATCCTGCGGTCGTCGGCCGGCTGCCCCCACGACGTAATCTCCGACTGCACGACAGGGAGGCGAATATCGCGGCGGGGCGCGGCGGTCGCGCCCGCGATGACGGATGATGCGGCCTTGTCGGCCGCCACCGTTTCGGCGAGGCGGCGCCGCTCCATCTCGCCCTCATGCGCGGGCAGTAGTACGTTCGCTTTGGCGCGTTTGATCAGTAATTCCGTCAGGCTCGGACCGGCCGTCTTTTCGATCGCATCGCCGGAACCCTCAAGATCGCTATTTTCGTTGTTTGTTGCGCCAGCTTTCGACCCAAGTTCGGCGAGGATCTCATCCAATCTTCGTCCGGACGACAGCAGTTCAAAGCACAGCTCTATCGCGCCGTCTTTACCGTTCGCGCGTGAATTCTTTTTCTTTGCGGGCGGAGAATCTTCCGCCTGATCCTCTGCCGGCACGGCAAGCTCCCCCCAATCGATCGCGTTAAAGCACGATCGGTGGGCGGCTGCAAGATACTCCGGATGACGGGGCCGGTGGGCGGCTGACCCGCGAACGCGGCCGCCGGCCGGGAGCATCCGTTCGGCCAGCGGCCGCAGCGCGGCGATCGCGCTTTTCGGCTTCGGCCGCTCCTCGTTCCTCAAGCAATATAAGAAGACCGAGATGGGAAGACCGAGCTTCCTGGGAGAGAACCGGCGGATGAGATGCGAGCACAACGGGGCGGACGATCATCCTCGTCGCGCGGGCCGCGGTGGGTGAATGATCCGGTTTCGCGCGCGCTCGACCGGCGGCATGATCGCGGCCGTTTTTGTCGGCCAGGCCCTCGGCATGGCGGGGATTGTGTCGTTCCCAGCGCTGCTGCCGCAGTTCCAGCATTTGTGGTCGCTGTCGAGCGGCGAAGCGGGCGTCATCAGCGGCATCTATTTTGCGGGCTATATCGTCGCGGTTCCGATCTTGACTGCGCTGACCGACCGGCTCGATCCGCGGCGGATCTATGTCATATCGCTGCTGTTCGGGGCGGTGGCGGCGCTCGGCTTTGCGCTGTTGGCGAATAGCGCCTTCAGCGCCGCCTTGTGGCGCTTTCTGCAGGGCGCGGCGTTCGGCGGCGCTCATATGCCGGGAATGCGCGCGCTGTCGGACGCGGTGCCGGCCGAACGGGAGACCCGCTCGGTCGCGGTCTATACCTCGACCTTCACGGTCGGCGTCAGTATCTCCTATGCATTGTCGGGGTTTTTTGCCGATGCGCTCGGCTGGCGGAGCGGGCTCGCTGTGCTGGCGGCGGGACCGCTGTTCGCGGCAGCGGTCGCCTGGGCCGTGCTGCCGCCGCTGCCGCGCGCCGCGCCGGCGGGAACGCGCTGGCTGCCGCCATTGGCGCCGATCCTGCGCAACCGCCGGGCACTCCGTTATGTTTGCGCCTACGGGCTGCACAACGGCGAGGTTTCGGCCATTCGCGCCTGGATGGTGGCGCTGCTCGTCTTCGCGGCGGACCGCGCCGGGCGGGCGGACCTCGCGGGTTACGCGACGCTCGTCGCGACGGTCGGCAATCTCTGCGGCACGCCGCTGATCGTCGCAGTCAACGAGTTGGCGGCCGGGCGTGACCGCCGCGTGGTCGTCGCCCTCACGATGGCGGTGTCGGCGAGCGCCGGCATCCTGTTTGCCGCGACGGCCGGCATTTCGCCGATCGCGGCGGCCCTTGCCGCAATCCTTTGCATCGCGGCGGCAACCGCCGATGCCGGGACGATCAACGCCGGGCTGGTGGACGCGAGCGATCCCGAGCGGCGCGGCGCGTTTCTGGCGCTCCAGGCGTTGTCGGGGTTCGGCGCCTCGGCGGTGACACCGATCCTGTTCGGGTTTGTTCTCGACCTGGCCGGCGGCGGCGGCAGCGAGGCGGCTTGGATCGCCGCCTTCGCCGTGCAGGCGGCGATCGGCGCGACCTGGCCGCTCGCCTATCTGCGCGGCTGCGCCGGGCAACGCCGGGGGGAAGTCGGCTCGCGGTCCGATCCCCTCTAGCGCGGCGGCAGCGGCGACGCCCGCGCGAGTCACCGGGTGCCAATGGGTTGATTTGCCTTGCGATTAATTGCGCATTGCGCTAGGAAACCCGGGTGGACGAGGGGCGCGAGCCCCTCGGGCGCCTCCACCCGGGGCAGCCGGCCTCGCGGCCGTCTGCGTTCCTGTAAACGCCTGCGCGGTCGCTGTGGTTGCCGTTTCGGTTGTTTTGCAATGCCCATGTGGCGGGAAAGCAACAAGAATTGACAAAGTCTCCCGCCGCTGGCGACACCGCGAATGCAGCCCGGCGGATTCCGTTAAGAGCCGCGCTAACGCAATGCGAAACCTGCTGACCAGCGCTGCGCGGCATTGGCGCAATGGCGCCCGGTCGAAAATGCGGTCGGCCATGTCCTGCCGCCGGGCTTCCGCTCCGCCGTTTCCGGCTCACTCATCGAAAATGCCCTCGTCTGTCTGTTCGCATCGGGACGGGGCTGTCGTGCTTGCCCCTGCCGGAAGATCCGGCCCGCCAAAAAGGGACGAAAAGCAAGCTTGGCTGGGGCGGCAGGAGTCGAACCTGCGAATGGCGGAATCAAAATCCGCTGCCTTACCACTTGGCTACGCCCCACCGGCGGCCTTCTCCTATCATCGCTGCATTGGCTCGCCGTTGCCAGCGCCAACGCAACGCTGCCCGCTGCCCGATCGCGGGGCGCGCTGCGCCCGCTTTGCAGGTTCGCGTAATGCGCTATCATTGAAGGGTCATGAGCGATCTCTTGCAGAATTCTCCCGCGCCGCAGGGGCATGCATTCGGCGGCCCCGGCATCCGGCCCACCTGGACCTCGAGCGCCAAGGACATTGTTGGCTGCGCTCTGGGGCCGGCGCGGCTGTGGTTCACGCTGGGGTTCGGCATCGTCAACGAGGTGTATTATCCGCGCGTCGATATTCCGCAAATTCGCGATCTCGGCTTTATCGTTGCGGCGCCGGACGGCTTTTGGGTCGAAATCAAGCGCAATGCAAACTACATGTTGCGGCTCTTGGCGCCGGGCGTACCGGCGGTCGAGATCGTGCATCGACACCCGCGCTTTTCGCTGCAGCTTCGCGTCAGCCCCGACCCGCGGCGCGATGTGTTGTGCCTCGAATGCCGGCTTGACCGCGCCGCGGCGGGCGACGAGTTGCAACTTTACATGTTGGTCGCGCCGCATCTCGGCGCCACCGGCTTCGACAATACCGCGCGTGTCGAGGTGCATCACGGCCGGCGCGTGCTGGCGGCCGAACAGGGGCCGTTCGCCATGGCGGTGGCGGCGGTCGACGAGCATCAGGCCGATGCGATGGGCGCCGCCAGTGCCGGTTATGTCGGAGCGAGCGACGGCTGGCAGGATTTCGCGCAGCACGGGCGTCTGACCTGGCAATTCGCCGAGGCGGGGCCGGGCAATGTCGCGCTGATCGGGCAATTGCCGCACCGCTCGGTCTTGGCGCTCGGCTTCAGCAGCAGCACCGAATCGGCGGCAACGCTGGCGATTTCGAGCGTGCTGCAGCCGTTCGATCAGATCATGCAGCATCAGATTGCGGATTGGGAGGAGTGGCTGGCGCAGGCCGGCGACCGCGCCGCGCCGACCCTCGATCTGCCGGAGCCGATCCGCCACCAGGCCGCCGTCTCGGCGGTCGTGCTGCGCGCCCATCTCGACAAGACCTATCCCGGCGCGATGGTCGCGAGCCTCAGCGTGCCGTGGGGCGATCACGGCGACGAGCGCGGCGGCTATCATCTGGTGTGGCCGCGCGATCTCGTGCAATGCGCCAGTGCGCTCCTGGCGTTCGGCGCGGAGCAAGAGGCGCGCGACACGCTGCGCTACCTGATCGCGACGCAGACCGAGGACGGCCACTGGCACCAAAACCAGTGGCTCGGCGGCACGCCGTATTGGCAGGGGTTGCAGCTCGACGAGACCGCCTCGCCGGTGCTGCTCGCCGAGATGCTGGAAGACCGCGACGCGCTGCGCGGCATCGCCGTCGAGCGGATGGTGCGCCGCGCGCTCGGCTATATCGCGCGCAACGGCCCCTCGACCGGCCAGGATCGCTGGGAGGAAAACGAGGGCATCAACGCCTATACGCTGGCCACCGCGATCGCCGCGCTCGTCGCCGGCGCCGATCTGCTGCCGCCGCCGGCGGCCGATTGGGCGTTGGAACTGGCCGATTTCTGGAACGCCAATATCGAGAATTGGCTCGTCGTCACCGATTCCGATCTCGCCCGCCGCTATGCCGTACCGGGCTACTACGTGCGGGTCGCGCCGCCGGAAATCTTATGCCAAGCCAATGCCACGCACGCGATCGTGCCGATCCGCAACCGCATTGGCCCCAGCGGTCTGCGCGGCGACGAGCAGATCGGCACCGAGTTTCTGCATATGGTCCGTTACGGCCTGCGCCGGTCCGACAACCCGTTCATTCTCGGGTCGCTGACGTTGGCTGACGCGCTGCTGCGCACCGACACGCCGAACGGCCCGGTGTGGCATCGCTACCGTAATGACGGCTACGGCGAGCATGCCGACGGCAGCCCTTACGACGGCACCGGCATCGGGCGCGGATGGCCACTCTTGACCGGCGAGCGCGGCCATTACGAATTGTGTGCTGGCCGCGACCCGTTGCCCTATCTCGAAGCGATGGCGGCGATGGCGAGCCCCGGCGGCATGCTGCCGGAGCAGGTGTGGGACGCCGATCCGATCCCGCAGCGGCGGCTTTATCCCGGTTGCGCCACCGGTTCGGCGATGCCGCTCGCCTGGGCCCATGCAGAATTCGTCAAGCTTCTCGTGTCGCGCCAGATCGGCCACCCGTTCGCCCGCCCGCGTGCGATCTGGCGCCGTTATCGCGGCCGGCCGATTGTCGCGCGGCATGCCTTCTGGTGGCCGCATGCGCCGATCGCCGCGATGCCGCCTGGCTCGCTGCTGGCGGTGGCCCTGCCCGAGCCGGGGGTCGTGCATTGGGGCCGCGACGAGTGGCAAGACATCACCGACGTGCCGACCGCGGACAGCGGTCTCGGGTTTCATGTCGCGGTGCTCGACACCAAAGTGCTGCCGCTCGGCAGCCGCATCCGGTTCACCTGGCGCAATGCGCACGACTGGGCCGGCCGCAATGTGACAATTGCCGTCGTCGCCGATACGGCGCTTCCAACCGATCGGCCAAGAGACCAGCCGGTGCGCGGGGGCGGCGACAGCAACTGACCCGCCGCGCCGTCACGCGGTCAGTGCGTCAACTCGCGCATCGCGCGGTCGATGCCGTCCAACGTCAGCGGGAACATGCGGCCTGCCATCAGCGCCCCTATCATGCCGATCGACATCGTGCCGCTCCAGTGCCGCTCCGGCACCGGGTTGAGCCAGACGGCCTTCGGGTAGTGATCCAGCAGGCGCTCAAGCCAAACCCGCCCCGGCTCCTCGTTCCAGCGCTCGACGCTGCCGCCTTCCTTCTCGATTTCGTAGGGGCTCATGCTGGCGTCGCCGACCAGCACGATCTTGTGGCCGGGATCGTAGGTGCGCAGGATGTCGAAGACCGGGGTCTGCTCGATGTGGCGGCGGCGCGAATCCTTCCACACCGTGTCGTAGAGGCAGTTGTGGAAGTAGAAATGCACGAGGTGCTTGAATTCGCCGCGCGCCGCCGAAAACAGTTCCTCGCAGATGCGGATGTGGTCGTCCATCGATCCGCCGACATCGAGGAACAGCAACAGACGCACCGTATTGTGCCGTTCCGGCACCATTTTAAGGTCGAGCCAGCCGGCATTGTGCGCGGTGGAACGGATCGTGCCGGGCAGGTCGAGTTCGAGGTCGGCGCCCTCGCGCGCGAACTGACGCAGCCGGCGCAATGCCAGTTTGATGTTGCGCGTGCCGAGTTCCAGCGTGTCGTCGAGATTGCGATATTCGCGCTTGTCCCAGATCTTGACCGCGGTGCGGTTGCCCTGCGACTTGGGGCCGATGCGCACGCCTTCGGGGTTGTAGCCTGAGTTGCCGAACGGCGAGGTGCCGGCGGTGCCGATCCACCTGCTGCCACCCTGATGCCGCGCCCGCTGTTCTGCGAGGCGCTGGCGCAGTGTCTCCATCAATTTCTCCCAGCCGCCGAGCGCCGCGATCTGGCGCTTTTCCTCCTCGCTCAGGTGCCGCTCGGCGAGAACCTTCAGCCATTCCTCCGGCAGTTCGGTGTGCGGGTCGCCCAAGGTTTCGATGCCGTTGAAGCAGTGCCCGAACACGCGATCGAAGCGGTCGAGATGGCGCTCGTCTTTGACGAGCGCGGTGCGCGCGAGGAAATAAAATTCGTCGATATCGAAGCGCGCGACGCCCTCCTTCATCGCCTCCAGCAATGTCAAAAACTCGCGCAGGCTCGCCGGCACCTTCGCCGCGCGTAATTCGAGGAAGAACGAGATGAACATTGCGTGCTTACCGGGTCGGCGGTAGGCGCTTCAGCATCTGAATCAATTCCGCCGTATCGATCGCGCCGTCCCAATAAGCGACGATCGTTGCCTCGTTCAGGGCGATCCAATCGAAGACAGCGCGCTGGTCGTTTGGGGAAAGCTGGCCGGCGACCAAATGCGGCGATGGACGAACGCCAACCACGGCTGTGTTGTCGATGTTCATTTGGTTGCCGTGCGCCATGTTCACTTTGATCCGCACGTCATGCCGCGCGTTCCCGCGCGGGCCGACCCACACCGTCATCGGCAGCCCAGTCGTGCGCGGATACAAATTCGCCATCTCGAACAACTCATCGCTGGTCATGGCGTTGGCGTTTTCGCGAATGGGGGCACGCGATTTCATAGATAAAGTCCTGCCGTGAGTTAACCCGCTTCTCCGGAACTCGGGCGCAAACGGGCTTGAGGGGAACGGAAGGTCAAATACCCAACTCATCTGTGGTCATCGGCCTTGTTCCTGGTTTGCGATTATGTACCAGCAGCGTGATTGAACCGAGCACGCGATCAAGCCCGTGCTTTGCGACTAGGTCTTCAAGGGTACGCTCGTCATCTGGCGGAAGATGAAACCAAGGGGTTGACCTCTCGGTCATAGCTATAATTCCCTTTACTAGTCGTGGGTCTCGGTCTTATCTACGCCCTAACCCCGATCTGAGCCCATCTCCGCTCAATTATCGCTTAACCGCGTTCCCGGCGGTTGAGGAAGGCGAGGCGCTCGAACAGGTGCACATCCTGTTCGTTTTTGAGGAGCGCGCCATGCAGCGGCGGGATCAGCTTTTTCGGGTCGCGGGTGCGCAAGATTTCGGCCGGGATATCTTCGACCAACAGCAATTTCAGCCAGTCGAGCAGTTCCGAGGTCGACGGTTTTTTCTTGAGGCCTGGCACGTCGCGAATGTCGAAAAAGATCGTCAGCGCCTCATGCACCAGGTCGGGTTTCAACCCAGGAAAATGCACGTCGATGATGCGCTGCATCGTCTCGCGGTCGGGGAAGCGGATGTAGTGGAAAAAGCAGCGCCGCAGAAATGCATCCGGCAATTCCTTTTCATTGTTTGATGTGATCATGACGATCGGGCGCTGCTTGGCGACGACCGTCTTCCTCAGTTCATAGACATAGAACTCCATGCGGTCGAGTTCGAGGAGGAGATCGTTGGGGAATTCAATGTCGGCCTTGTCGATCTCGTCGATCAGCAGCACAGGACGGGCGTCGGCCGCGAACGCCTCCCACAATTTGCCGGGTTTGATGTAGTTGGCGATCTCGTGCACCCGCTCATCGCCCAATTGGCCGTCGCGCAGGCGCGAGACCGCATCGTATTCGTAAAGCCCCTGGACGGCCTTCGAGGTCGATTTGATGTGCCAGGTAATCAGATCGAGGCTCAATGCTTTGGCGACCTCGTGCGCGAGGATCGTCTTGCCGGTCCCGGGTTCGCCCTTGATCAGGAGCGGCCGCTCGAGCGCGATGGCGGCATTGACCGCGACCTGCAGGTCCTGTGTCGCGACATAGGTGTCCGTGCCTTCAAAGCGCTGCATGCCCGTCCTTTCCGTTGCCGAAACTAATGATGCGGTCAATCCTGCGGCGCGAACCACAGGGGACAATCGTAGTCGATCGTGATCTCGTCGCCCGCCGCGATCGGCGCCAGCGCGATCAGATCGAGCGTGTGCCGCGCGTGATTGCATCGCACGCGGGCGCGCGGCCGGCGCGAATGGTTGCATAGCGCGAGAAGGCCGAGCGCAACCGCGCCGCTCCCTGCCGCGTCCCAGCGGAAATAGTAATCGTGCAGGATCGTGCGATCGAGTTGCGCGCACTCGGCGGCGGGCACGATGATGACCGGCGCCGTCTCGATCAGCGCGCCGGCACCGATCGGCAGCCGCGCGAAGAGGCCGCGTCCTTTTGCCGGATCGGCACGGATTTCCAGGCGATCAGTTGGCAGCGACCGCCGGGTTCCGCCGACGCGCGCCGCGATCGCGGCCATCGGCGGCGTCCGTCAGCCGGTCGGCGGCTCTAGGCGCGTTCGCGCGGCCGTTCGCCGACGGCGTGCACCGTCGCGGCTGGTTGGGCCGCGGCTTGCGGCGGCGGCACCTGCGCCGCCGGCGCCGGGGTCTCCTCCTCGTCCTTCATGCCGGATTTGAAGGCTTTGATGCCCTTGGCAAAATCGCCCATGATGCCGGACAATTTGCCGCGCCCGCCAAACAGCAACACGGCAATGCCGATCACCAGGAGCCAGTGTATTGGACTCATCGAACCCATTGGACGACCCCGAAGACTGAACGCGCGGCCAGCCTAGCAAATTCCCGCGCGTGGTGCGCGCCCAATCGATGGCACCGCGCGGCCCGCGCCGGCGACAGGTTACGAAGTCGTGCCTCCGCCGGCGAAATCAACCCCGTATCCAGCCGGAGTTCCGACCCGATGCGCTATTTCCCGCCGCCGCATCCAGATTGGCAACGCGGCGATCCTGCGGCGCTCGGCCTTGACGCCGTGAAAATCGCCGCCGCGGCGCGGTTTGCCGCCGAACACGAGACGCCGTGGCGGCGCGATCTCGCTTACATGATCGCGCACGATTTCGCCGAAGAGCCGCCGTGGAACGAGGCGCTGGGGCCGGTCAGGGCGCGCGGCGGGCCCAACGGCCTCGTCATGCGCGGCGGCCGGATCGTCGCCGAGTGGGGCGATACGACGCAGATCGACCAGACGTTCAGCGTTGCCAAAAGCTATCTGTCGATTGTCGCCGGCCTCGCCTCAGACCGCGGCCTCATCCGCGACCTCGACGAGCCGGTTGGGCGCAGCATTGACGACGGCGGCTTCGCGCCGCCCCACAACGATCGCATCACCTGGCGCCACCTGTTGCAGCAGACGTCGGAATGGCAGGGCGAATTGTGGGGCAAGCCCGACCTCATCGACCGCAACCGCAGCGTCGCCGGCCGGCCGACCGCCGGCCGGAAGGGCACGCATCGCGACTTGCAGACGCCCGGCACCTTCTGGGAATACAACGACGTGCGGGTCAACCGGCTGGCCCTCGCGCTGCTGCGGCTGTGGCGGCGGCCGCTGCCCGACGTGTTTCGCGAGTTGGTGATGGCGCCGATCGGTGCCTCGCCCGACTGGGAATGGCATGGCTACCGCAATTCGTATGTCGCGATCGATGGGGTGCGCATGCAGTCGGTGTCGGGCGGCTCGCACTGGGGCGGCGGCGTCTTCATCCACGCGCAAGACCAGGCGCGCATCGGCCTCTTGATGCTGCGCGGCGGCGAATGGGCCGGGCGGCGCGTCCTGTCGGAAGAATGGCTCGCGGCGATGCGCGAGCCCTGCCCGCTCTACCCGCAATACGGCTTGTTGTGGTGGCTCAACACCGGCCGCCGGCTCTATCCGAGCGCGCCCGAGAGCAGCTGGTGCGCCAGCGGCGCCGGCGGCAATTTTACCTGGATCGATCCCGACCATGATCTCGTCGCCGTCATGCGGTGGATCGACCCGGCGGCGCGCGATGAGTTTATGCGCCGTGTGATCGACGCGATCCGGCAATAATCAGCTGCGCAGCGCGACGCAGGCGCCGCCGGCGGCACGGATGCGGGCGCACAGCGCGTCGGCCGCTTGCCGCGTCGCGGCCGGCAGGCGCACCTCGTAATAGCGCCGCGTGCCGAGATAGCGCAGCCTCAGTCCGATGACCATCGGCCGCTGGCCGCCGATCGCCGTCACATCGCGCCGTTCGGCGCGGGCAAATTGGGCCAGCGCGCGCGCCTTGGAAAAATTGCCGGCAAGCTGCACGCCCCACGGCGCCAGCGGCGCGAAAGACGGGTCGATCGTTGTGCCGGCGCCGGCGTCGCGGCGCAGCCCGGCGACGATCGCGAGGCAGGTGCGGCCGGGCACACGCGGGGCTGCCGCCTTGTCGTCCGCCGCCTTGCTGCCCGCGCTGCGCCACACCGTGGCCTGGTGCAGCGTCACAAAGCGGACATAGGCGCGTGTTTCCGCCGGCAGGGCGCCGGCGCCGCGCCGCCATTTTGCGACCCGCGCCGCCCCGGCATTGTAGGCTGCGGCGGCAAGCCCGAGATTGCCGAAACGGGCCCGCAATTCGGCGAGCAGCCGTGCCGCTTGCGGGATCGCCGTTTCCGGGTCGAACGGGTCGGGAAGGCCGCGCTCCTCCGCCGTCGCCGGCATGAATTGCGCGATCCCTTCGGCGCCTTTCGGACTGACGACGGCGGCGCGAAAGCTGCTTTCGCGCCAGATGATGCGGGTCATAAAGCCGACCGGCAGATGGTTGGCCGCGGCAGCGCGGTCGATGAGCTGGCACACCGCATGGTCGAGCGGCTCCAGCGCCGGTTGTGCCAGCGCCGCGGTTTGGCCGCCGGCGAGAAGCATGCCGGCGAGCGCCAGGGCGAGGCCGGTCGCCATCGCGCGCTTGCCGCGATCCGCGGTTGCCTGCAGGCCGGCGCGCTGTGCTAGGCTCCGTCCGGAAGACCAGTTTGGGGAGGAAATCCGATGTCCGTCCGCCTCGTCGTCACGCTGACCGCCGCGCCGGGCAAGGGCGGTGAATTCGCGCGCGCCTTCGCGCCGCGCTGTGAACAGTCGCGCAAGGACCCGGGCTGCCTGCAATTCGAATTGTTCCAAAGCACCTCCAACCCCGACCGGTTCACGCTGATCGAATTGTGGGAGAGCCAGGCGGCGCTCGACAACCATGCCAAACTCCAGGCCGCCCGGCCGCCGCTGCCGGAGGGTCTGCGCGCCGGCGCCGGCGAGCGCGAGGATTACGAATATAACCGTACCCGCTAACAACGCGGCGCAGCGCCGCTCGTTCACCAGATCGCGCCCGCGCAGGAGAAGACGATGCCCGACATTCGCATCATCGCAGAGGGCCTGGGATTTCCCGAGGGGCCGGTGTGGCTGAAGGACGGCTCGGTCGTCCTTGGGGAGATCTCCGGGGCGAAGGTCACGCGCGTTCTGCCGGACGGCAGCAAGCGCGAAGTGGGCCACGCCGGCGGCGGGCCGAACGGCGTGGCGCTCGGCCCCGACGGTGCGCTGTATGTGTGCAACAACGGCGGCGCGGTCTATCAAGCGACGCCGGCGTTTCTATCGACCGGCCCGGCACCCGATTACGACGGCGGCGCGATCCAGCGCATCGATCTGCGGAGCGGTGACACGCGCACCCTCTACCGCGAGTGCAACGGCCACAAATTGTCGGCGCCCAACGACATCGTGTTCGACAAGGAGGGCGGGTTCTATTTTACCGATCTCGGCAAGCGCTACGCCCATCACCGCGACCACGGCGGGCTTTATTATGCGCTGCCAGATGGCTCGAAAATCGTCGAGCTGGCCTATCCGATCCTCAGCCCCAACGGCGTCGGGCTGTCGCCCGACGAGAAGACCCTGTATGTCGCCGACACCGAACCGTCACGGCTTTTCGCGTTCGACATCATCGCCCCCGGCGTCATCCGCAAGGAGCCGTTCCCCTCGCCCTATGGCGGCCGGCTCGTGTGCGGCCTGCCCGGCTTCCAGCGCTTCGACAGCCTTGCGGTCGAAGCCTCGGGCAATATCTGCGTCGCGACGCTGATCGCCGGCTGCATCACGGTCATCTCGCCGGGGGGCCAAGTCGTGCGGCAGGTCGCGGTGCCCGACATCTATCCCACCAACCTCTGCTTTGGCGGCCCCGATCTGAAGACCGCCTACATCACGCTGTCGGCGTCGGGGCGGCTCGCTGCGATGGAATGGCCGGAACCGGGCCTCGCGCTCAATTTCATGGCCTGAACGAGGGGCATCGGCGGTGTTGATCCCCGGCGAGGCGATGCGCCTGCGCATCCATATCGGCGGCAACGATTCCTTCGACGGCGTGCCGCTCGTCGATGCGATCGTCGATCGGGCGCGCGAAGCGGGCCTTGCCGGGCTCACCGCGTGGCGCGGCATCGCCGGCTTTGGCGAGTCCGCGCATGTCCACCGCATCGACCTGGCGCTGTCGCACGACCTGCCGATCGTCATCGAGATCGTCGACGCCGCTGACCGGATCGACGCCTTTCTGCCGGCGGTGCAGGCGATGCTCGGCACCGGCCTCATCACCCGCGAAGCGGTCACCGTCTTGCGGTACGGCGCCGCGACCTAGTTCAGACAGTGCGGGTGCGAGCGCGGCGGCGCCACAGCAGCAGCGAGGCGATCCAGGCCATCGCGAACAGCGCGATGACGGCGGCGCCGATCTCTCCGAAATGGGCGTTGAGCGCTGCAATGCCGGCACTGAACCCGCCGGCTGGGCCGGCGCCGCCGGCGGCAAGGCCGATCACTTCGATGCCGCCGATGACGACCGCCACGACGACCGACAACGATGTCACCGCAAGGTTGTAATAAAGCTTGCGGAGCGGTTCCGCGGCGGCCCAGCGATACGCGCCGGCCATCATCACGCCGTCGAGCGAGTCGATGAGCGTCATGCCGGCCGTAAACAGCGCCGGCAACACCATGATCGACGGCAATGGCAGGCCGTTCGCCGCCTGCGCCGCGGATACCGCGAGCAAACCGATTTCGGTCGCGGTGTCGAACCCGATCCCGAACAGAACGCCCAGCGGGAACATGTGCCAGCTCTTGGCGATCAGCCGGAACAGGCCGCGCAGCAGCCGCCCGAGGAGGCCGCGCTGTGACAGCAGCCGCGTCAATTCCGCTTCGGCCGGCTGCTCGCCGCGCTTTGCCGCCTGGTACAGGCGGCACACGGCGACAAGGATGACGGTGTTCGCGACGGCCAGCGCGAGCAGCGAGGCTGCCGAGATAACAGTACCGATCGCGTCGGCGAAGGGTCCGAAGGCCGCCAAACCGGCCGGCAGCCGACCCGCGGTCAACGCGATCGCGAGCACCGCGAGGATGACGACCGTCGCATGGCCGAGCGAAAAGAAAAACCCGGTTGCAACGCCGGAGCGCCCGGCCTCGGTCAGCTTGCGGGTCGCGTTGTCGATCGCCGCGATGTGATCGGCATCGAGCGCGTGCCGCAGGCCGAAGACATAGGCGAGAACGGCGGTGCCGAGCAGCACCGGGTGCCGGCCGAAGGCGATCCACGCCCACGCCCACGCGGCAATATTGCCCAGAACCAGGCCGCCGCAGATCGCCGACACGCCCATCGTGTCGCGCGTCACGCGGAGGCCGCCTGGCGCGCTGCCGCCCGCTCGTGCCGCAGCCACTCGTACCACGCGGCCATGCCGGCGCCGGTGCGCGCCGACACCTCGATCGTATCCGCCGTGCGATTGACCGAACGCAGATTGGCAAGGGCGCGCGCCACATCAAAATCGACATGCGGCAACAGGTCGATCTTGTTCAGCAGCACGATTCCGGCGGCGCGGAACATGTGCGGGTATTTGATCGGCTTGTCCTCGCCTTCGGTTACCGAGAACACGACGATTTTGGCCTGCTCGCCGAGGTCGAACAGCGCCGGGCAGACGAGGTTGCCGACATTCTCGATCAACACCGCGGCGCCGGTCGGCGGCCGCAGTCGTTGCATGCCGCGCGCCACCATCGCAGCGTCGAGGTGGCAGCCGGTCCCGGTGTTGACCTGCACGACCGGCGCGCCGGCCCGCTCGATGCGCGCCGCATCAACGGCGCTCGCCTGATCGCCCTCGATAACGTAGAGCGGCATTTCGGCGCCAAGATCGGCGATCGTGCGTTCGAGGAGCGTGGTCTTGCCGGCGCCCGGCGCACTGACGAGGTTCACCGCCAGAATATCGCGGCCGCGGAACCAGGCGCGGTTATGCTCCGCGGCAGCATCGTTCTTGGCGAGAATGCGGGCTTCGATCTCGACCAGCGCGCCGGGTCCGTGGCCGTGCGGGTGCGGGTGATTGTGTTCGTGCCGGTGGTGGCCCGTCGCGGCGTCGCCGCTGCAGCCGCAGGTCGCGCACATCACGCTGCCTCCGTGAGTTCGATGCTGCGGATCAGGAGTTCCTCGCCCCGGAGCCGCGTCACGTCATAGGAGCCGCAGCGGCACGCGGTCAACCAGTCGGGCGTCGCAAACTCGACGCCGCAGAGATTGCAGCGGGCCCAGCCGTCAGGTTCCTCGATGTCGAGCACGGCGCCGTCGAGCAGCGTCTTGCGCGCGACCTCGGGAAAGCAGAAGCGGATCGCTTCGGCCATGACCCCGGAGAGGCGGCCGATCACGAGCGTAACGCGCGCCACCGGGCGGCCGGCGGCCGCTTGTGCGGCCGTCTCGACGATCTGGCAGGTCAGCGCCAGTTCGTGCATTGCCGCCCCTCAGCAGATGCGCGGTAATTGCTCGCCGACCAGCATATCGACAATGCGTCGGCCGCCAAAGCCGGTGCGCAGCGTCACGCGACCGGGCTGGCCGGCGACGACCTCGCCGATTATCGCAGCATCGCGGCCTAGGGGATCGCGGCGCAGCGCGGCGAGCGCGGCCGCGCATTCGTCCGCCGGAACGACAGCGACGAATTTGCCTTCATTTGCGATATAGAGCGGGTCGAGACCGAGGATTTCGCAAAAGCCGCGAACGGCCTCCGAGAGCGGCACCGCCGCTTCGTCGAGCTCGATCGCGACGCCGGAAGCGAGGGCGATCTCGTTCAGCACCGTCGCCGCGCCGCCGCGCGTCGCGTCGCGCAAAGAGCGCGTGCCGGGCGCGGCTTCGAGCAGCGCCGCGACGAGGCGATGGAGCGGCGCACAGTCGCTCGCGATCGGCGCCCGCAGGGCGAGGTCGCCGCGCGCCGCCAGGATCGCCGCGCCGTGGTCGCCGAGCCGGCCGTTGACCAGCACCGCATCGCCCGGCTGCGCCCGATCGGCGCCGAGATCGATGCCGGCGCGAATGACGCCGATCCCGGCGGTCGTGACAAAGAGTTTGTCGCAGGCGCCTTTCGGCACGACCTTTGTGTCGCCGGTCGCGATGACGACGCCCGCCGCGCGTGCCGTCTCTGCCATCGAGGCCGCGACGCGCCGCAAGATATCGACCAGCAGACCCTCTTCGATCGTGACGGCGCACGAGAGATAAAGCGGCAGCGCACCGCCGACGGCGAGGTCGTTGATCGTGCCGTTGACGGCGAGGGTGCCGATGTCGCCACCGGGAAAGAACAGCGGATCGACGACGCAGGCGTCGGTCGTGAAGGCAAGCCGGTCGCCTTGGGCCGCCAGCGCCGCCAGGTCGAAGCGCGCCTGGTCTTCGAGCGGAGCCAGCACTGGATTGTCAAAGGCGCCGACGAACACGTCGTCGATCAAGTCCCTCATCGCCTTGCCGCCGGCGCCATGCGCCAACGTGACGGTCGCGGCATTGAGCCGGCCGCGCGTCCTCACGCGGCACCCGCCTGTGATCGGCGCAGGCCGGCATATTGGTAGTAGGCGGCGCAGGCGCCTTCCGACGACACCATCAGCGCGCCCTGCGGGTGATCGGGCGTGCAGGCGCTGCCAAACACCTTGCATTGCCACGGCTTGATGACGCCCTTCAGCACTTCGCCACATTGGCAGGATCGCGGGTCGGCGATCCTCGCGTGCGGCAGCGCGAATTTGCGGGCCGCGTCGAACGCGGCATAGCGCTCGCGGATGCGCACGCCGGAATGATCGATCGAGCCGAGGCCGCGCCACTCGAAGAACTCGCGCAATTCGTAGACGTCGGTGACCGCGCGCAGCGCCGCGGCGTTGCCGCGTTCCGGCACGGTGCGGGCATACTGGTTTTCGACCTGGCAGCGGCCTTCGGCGATCTGCTTCACGACCATCCAGATCGACTGCAGGATGTCGAGCGGCTCAAAACCGGCGATAACCAGAGGCCGGCGGTAGTATTCGGCGACGAAATGGAATGGCGCCGCGCCCACCACCATCGCGACATGCCCCGGCCCCAAGAACCCGTCGAGCCGCATATCCGGGCTGTCAAGCACCGCCTTGATCGCCGGCACGATCGTGATGTGGTTGCAGAAGACGCTAAAATTCCCGATGCGTTCGGCGGCGGCGCGGCGGATCGTCAGCGCCGTCGCCGGCATCGTCGTCTCGAACCCGATCGCGAAGAACACGATTTCACGCTCAGGGTTGCGGTGCGCCAGCGCCAGCGCGTCGAGCGGCGAATAGACCATGCGCACATCGGCGCCGTCGGCCTTCGCCTGCAACAGGCTTTTCGCCGAGCCAGGCACGCGCATTGCGTCGCCGAACGTCGCGAGGATGACTCCTGGCCGCTCGGCCAGCGCAACACAATCATCAACAATCCCGATCGGCAAGACGCAGACCGGGCAGCCGGGGCCGTGGATCAGTTCGAGCGCATCGGGCAGCATCCCCTCGATGCCGTAGCGGAAGATCGCATGCGTGTGGCCGCCGCACACTTCCATGATGCGAACGGGCCGCCGGCGGGCAGCAGCGCCCTGCGCGAGAAGGCGCCCGATCTCGGCAATCAGCGCCGCGGCTCGGCCGCCATCGCGGAATTCGTCGGCGTATTTCAACGCGCTCCTCCGCTGTCGGCGCTGCCGCGGTCGTCGGCCAGCAGGGTGTGCACGAGGTCCCACAGGATATGGTAGGCGGCGACGTGGCACTCCTGGATGCGGTGGATCGAATGGGACGGCACGACGAGGCAGTGATCGAGAAAGCCGCAGGCGCGCATCCGGCCGCCGTCGCCGCCCGAAAGGCCGATCGTCACCAACCCTAGCTCTTTCGCTTTCGCAAAGGCGGCGACAAGGTTTGCCGAATTGCCGCTGGTCGAGACGCCGATGAGCCCGTCGCCGGCGCCCGCGTGCGCGGCGAGCTGGCGGACGAACACATGTTCGAAGCCGATATCGTTGCTGACAGCGCTCAGCATCGCGACATCAGCGACCAGGTTGATTGCCGCCAGCGCCGGCCGGCCGGTCGTCACCGGATGGGTGAATTCGACCGCGATATGCGCCGCGTCGCACGCCGAGCCGCCGTTCCCCATCGCGAAAAGGCGCCCGCCGCCGCGATACACATCCGCCACGGCGCGGGCGGCGGCAATCAGCGCCGCGCCCTCTTCAGCAAAGAAGCGGGCATTCACCTCGCGCGACGAGGCGGCCTTCTCGGCGACCGAATGCAGCAGCGCGGCGTCCAGCCGGCCTGCCTCCTGCCCCTTGCCGCCAAGAAACGGGTAGAGGGTTTCGAGCGCCCGATCATCCGACATCGCTGTCACCCAGCTCCGCGAGGAGCGCCAGCGTTCGCTGCGCCTCAGCATCATCGATGCGGCTCATCGCGAAGCCGACATGCACGAGCACCCAATCGCCGAGGCAGGCGTCGAACGGATGCTCGTCATCGATGACGCACAGCAAATTGACCTGCCGCTGGACGCCGCAGACATCGACCGTCGCGAGCGCCGCCTCCGCATCGTCGAGCGCGACGATGCGGCCCGGAATGCCGAGGCACATGCGCCTACCCTCCGATCAGCTGCGCCGCCGCGACCGCCGCCTGACCGAGCGCCAGCCCGCCGTCATTGGCGGGCAGGCGGGCATGGCTCAGTACGGTCAAACCGGCGGCTTCGAGGCGATCGGCAAGGGCGGCAAAGAGCAGCGCATTTTGCAGGCAGCCGCCCGACAGCGCGATGGTATCGACGCCGCAGCGGCGCGCGAGCCGCTCGGCCGTCGTCGCGACCGCGGCCGCCAGGCCCTCGTGGAAACCCGCCGCGATCGCGGCCGGCGGCACCGCGCGCGCAAGATCGCGCAGCAGCGCCTCCCACATCGGAGCAGGGTCGATCACGTGCAACCCTAATGCGTCATGGCCGGGCCCGTCCCGCCCATCCGCGGGAATGCCCGGCGCAAGGCCGGGCATGATGCTATTTTGCGGTGCAGCCGACGGGTACACCGCAAACGTGTAGGGATCCGCCGATTGCGCGCCAGGGGAGGCGGCCAGCGCTTCGAGCCGCATCGCGGCGTCGCCCTCATTGGCCTGGCGGTCAAAGCAGATCTCGAGGGCCGCCGCCACCGCGTCGAACAGCCGCCCGGTTGAAGAGGCGGGCGGTACGTTGATGCCGCGGGCCAGCATGCGATCGATCGTCGCCAATGGTTTGGCCGCGAGCCGCTTGATGATCGGCAGCACGGCGAAACGCTGCTCCAGCTCCGGCCAGTCCGTGGCGCGCGTCAGATGGGCGTAGAGATTGCGCCACGGCTCGCGCGCCGCCGCCGCGCCGCCTGGCATCGCGACCGGCATGAGACAAGCCAACCGCGTGTAGCCGCGATAATCGGCAAGCAGAACTTCGCCGCCCCACAGCGTGCCATCGTCGCCCCAGCCGAGGCCGTCGAGCGCGATGCCGATGACGGGCGCGGCGGCGAGCGGCCGGCCGTTCTCGGCGAGGCAGGCGGCGATGTGGGCGTGATGATGCTGGACCTCGACGAGCCGCAGACCCTCCGCCGCCGCCCGGTCGCGCGCCAGCTTGGCCGACAGGTATTCGGGATGACGGTCGGCCGCCAGCGCCGTTGGCCGATGCACGAACAGATCGCGATAGAGCGCCAGGTTTGTCTTGTAGTCGTCGAACGCGGCCGGGTGTTCGAGATCGCCTAGATGCTGCGACAGTATTGCCCGGCCGTCTTTGAGGAGACAGAAGGTCGCTTTCAATTCGCCGCCCAGCGCCAGAATCTCGGGCGGGTTGTCAAAGCCCGGGGGCAACATGATCGGCGCCGGCGCATAGCCGCGCGCCCGCCGCACGAGACGCGCTTGGCCGCGCACGACCCGCACGACCGAGTCATCGACGCGGTTTGCGATATCGCGGTCGTGGGTCAGCGCATAATCGGCAATGCCCGCCAATCGCTGCGCCATGTCGGCGTCGTCGGTCGCCTGCGGCTCGTCGGACAGGTTGCCGCTGGTCATGACGAGGGGTCGGTCGAGGTCGCGCAGCAGCAACAGATGCAACGGCGTCGTCGGCAGCATAAAACCGAGCCTGTCGAGGCCGGGTGCAATGCTTGCCGGCAGCGTCTCCCGGCCGTCGGCCCGCAGCAATACGATCGGCGCCGCCGGGCTCCGCAGGACTGCTTCTTCTGCGCCGTCCACCGTGCAATAGCGCCGGATCATCGCGATGTCGCGCGCCATCAGCGCAAACGGCTTCCCGTCGCGCCGCTTGCGCCGGCGCAATTTGGCGACGGCGCCGGCATTTGTGGCATCGCAGGCGAGCTGATAGCCGCCGATCCCTTTCACCGCGACGATCGCGCCATCGTTGATGAGCCGCGCCGCTTCGACGATCGGATCACCGGCGCACGGCGTCAATTCCGGCAGACGTGCGAGCGCCAATCGCGGGCCGCATGCCGGGCAGGCGATCGCTTCCGCGTGGAAGCGGCGGTCGGCCGGGTTTTCGTATTCCGCGGCGCAGGCCGGGCACAGGCGGAAGGCCGCCATCGTCGTGCGGCTGCGGTCGTAGGGAATGCCGCGCACGATCGCGAGGCGCGGACCGCACTGCGTGCAGTTGGTAAAGGCGTAGCGAGAGCGACGCGCGGCGGGCGTCAAGAGTTCGGCCGCGCAGGCCGGGCACAGCGCTGCATCCGGCGCGATCTCGGTAGCGGGCGCGCCCGCCTCGCTCGCGGCGATACGAAAGCCCGGCGGCAGCCGGCCGGTGAAGGGGCGCCGCTCGATGCAATCGATCCGCGCCAGGGGCGGCGGCTCGCGTTCGAGCCGGGCGACGAGCGCCGCGATCGCCGCGGCGCTGCCCGAGACGCGAATGAGGACGCCGCCGCCATCGTTCAAAACCTCGCCGTCGAGCCGCAAGTCGCGCGCGATGCGCCATACCGTCGGCCGGAAGCCGACCCCTTGCACGCGGCCGCGCACACGGATTTCGCTCGCGCCACGGCGCGTATCGGCGGGAGCTTCAGAAATAATCGTCAACGCGCTGGCTCGCATGCTGCCGCGCCGGTATAGCCGATCTAGTCGCGCCTTTGCGAGAGGGCAGTGCCCGGGAGGGCGACGAAGCCATTAACTTCGCATTGCCGCGGCGCTAGCATGCCCGCCGGAGGGCGTTCAGGAGGGCGACATGGCGGCGCGCACCGGACAGCAATACATCAATGGCCTCAGGGAGCAGGAGCGCGAGGTCTGGATCGGCGGCGAGCGGGTGCGCGACGTGACGACCCATCCCGGCCTCGCCGGTGGCGTGCGCGCGATCGCGCATCTCTACGACATGCAGCACGATCCCAAGCTGCACGCGGTCATGACTTATAAGTCGCCGTCGAGCGGCCAGCCGGTCGGCCGCTCGTTCGACAATCCCCAAACCCGCGAGGCCCTCGAAACCCGCACGCAGATGATGTTGAACTGGGCGCGCGCGACGTGCGGCATGATGGGCCGCTCGCCCGATTTCATGAACGTGACGTTCGCCGCCTGGGGTGCAGCCGCCGATTTCTTCGGCGAGAAGCGGCCGGAATTCGGCAAAAACATGCGCCGCTATGTCGAATATATCCGCGAGAACGACATCACGCTGACCCACGCGCTGATCAACCTGCAGCGCAGCCGCAACGTCTCGGGCATGTTCAACCTCGAGGAAGGCACCGCCCTGCAGGTCATCCGCGAGACCGATGCCGGTATCATCGTGCGCGGCGCCCGCATCCTCGCGACGCTGGCGCCGTTGTCTGACGAGATCGCGGTCTATTCGCCGCGGCTGGCGCGCCACAGCGAAGATCATAGCCCGTTTGCAGTCAATTTCTCGATCCCGTGCGGCACCAAGGGCGTCCGGTTCCTGTGCCGCGACAGTTTCGATCTCGGACGCTCGCATTTCGACGCGCCCTTGGCCTCGCGCTTTGAAGAGATGGATTGCATCGTCTTTTTCGACGACGTGCTGGTGCCGTGGGAGCGCGTCTTCCTGCTCTATGACGTTGATCGGCTCAACGCGACGCCAACCGTCACCCATTCGACCGCCCATTCGGCGCATCAGGGCGCCGCCAAGAACCTCGCAAAATGCGAGTTCGTGCTCGGCCTGGCGCTGAAAATGACGGAGGCGCTCGGCAACGCCCACTTGCCGCATACCGAGGAGCGCATCGGGCAGTTGATGCTCTATACCGAATTGATGCGCGCCTGCGTGCGCGCCGCCGAGGCCGATGCCGAGCGTGATCAGTGGGGCGTCATGTGCCCGGCGATCCTGCCGGTTGAATCGACCCGCAACCTGATGATGACGGCGTATCCAAGGATGCTGGAGATCATCCAGCTGCTGGGGTCGTCGAGCTTCCTGTTGACGCCGAGCGAAAAGGATTTCGCGGGACCGCTCAGGCCGCAGATCGAGCAATATCTCGCGACCGACAACATGGCGGCGAGGGAGCGCGTCAAATTGTTCCGCCTCGCATGGGACGTCGCCGGCAGCGCCTTCGGCAGCCGCCAGGAACTCTATGAGCGCTTTTTCGCCAGCGATCCGTTGACGCGCGCCCGCGCGATGGCGGCGATCTACCCGAAGGCGGACGTGATGGCGCGGGTCACGGAAATTTTGAACCGCGACGACGAGGCGTGGTAGAATACGGATCTCGCGGTAATGGAGAGCTCGATGGCCAAGCGACCGATGTATCTGCAGCACGTCAATCTCTACGTGCGCAACGCCGAGCGCTCGAAACAGTGGTACGAGGACCTGCTCGGCCTGCACACCTATGAGTACCGGCCGGGCTGGGCTGCCTTCATGTCGGCCGACACCGAGCAGTCGCACGAGGTAGCGCTGATGCAGTTGGGTGACGACGCGCTGCTGCAGCAGAAGCGCCAGGTTGGCCTCAACCACCTGGCGTGGCGGATGGAAAGCCTCGACGACCTGAAGGAGTTCTATTATCGCCTGAAGGAAAAGGGGCAGCCGATCGACCGCATCGCCGACCATGGCATCTCGCTCGGCATCTATCTGCGCGATCCCGATGGCAATGGCGTCGAGGTGTTCTACGAGATGCCGCGCGCCGAATGGCCGGCCGATTACCACGTGTTCACCCGCGAGGTGACCGGCAGCGGCCGCTTTCCGGGGCCGTGGGATGCCGAAATCCGCCGCGACGGCCCGCCAGCGGCGCAGCGGCAGCCGGCCGCTGCAGAGTAGGCGCCGGCACTCGCCTCTCCGCCCGGCGGGCGGAGAGGCGGACATGTCACGACCGCCATGCGCGGCCGCCCCATCACTCCGGTCGCGCAAATGATCGCAACTCATCGCGG
>JASIAN010000179.1 GCA_030042035.1 Alphaproteobacteria bacterium
CCCAAGAGCCGCGCGTTCTCCATCGCGATGACCGCCTGCGCCGCAAAATTCTGCAGCAGCGCGATCTGCTTGTCGGAGAACGGCCGAACTTCCTGGCGGTAGACGATGAAGACCCCGAGCAATGCCCTGTCCTTGCGCAGCGCGACAACGAGAACCGTGCCGATATTGTGCCGTTCTAGCTGCTGATGGAATTCTGGGACGCTGCGGTAGCCCTCATCGAGCAGGGCATCGGCAACCTGGACGACATCCTCGCCCGCCTGGATGCGACCGATCGGAGCGTGCGGGTTGTGCCATGGTACAGGCCCGCGCTTTTGTACCCATTCGGCAAAGCCTTGCGCGCCGCGACCCAGGCTCATGACTGGATGAAAAAGCTCACCGTCGAACGTCCAAAGATGGCCGAAAGGCGCATCGCACAACCGCGTCGCGTTCTCGATCATCGCATCGAACACCGGCGCGAGGTCGCCGGGCGACGAATTGATGACCTGGAGGATTTCGGCGCTCGCCTGCTGCTGCGCCAGCGCCTCGTTGAGCGCAGCGGATTTGGCGGCCAGTTCGGCGTCGCGCGTGGCGAGCTCGCGGCGCAGATCGGCGATGACCTCCTGCGGGTCCTGCGCGCTCGCCTCCGCTGCCATTGCGTTCATCGTGTCTTTTCCGCCGCGCGCGCCTTCTGTCCGGGCGCTGCCCGGACCGACAATTGCCGGCAGTGTCGGGCAGCGGGCGGCAGAAGTGCAACGCTTTTTGCGCAACTGTCACGGAGCGTTTTGCCCAGTTCGAACTGGCCCGGCCGCCGGCCATTCCGCTAAGCTGCGAGGCGTCGAAAACGAAAGCCCGACGGCGGCGCGGACGACAGATTTCCCGCACCCCGAGCGCGGGTGCATCGAACGAGGTTCGGCATGGAAACGATCGACGTGAGCGGCATCGCAGTTGAGACGCTGGTCGCGGGCAACGGCCCGCCGCTCCTCTTCCTGCCCGGCGGCGACTACATCGCGCAGAACCGGCCGTTTCTCGACCGGCTGGCGCGCCATTTTCGCGTCGTCATGCCGCGCCCACCTGGCTTCGGTCATACGCCGCGGCCGCCCTGGTTCCGCAGCGTGCACGACATCGCGTATCTCTGGCTCGATCTCATCGACCGCCTCGATCTCGCCGACGTGACGCTGATCGGCGCCTCGTTCGGCGGCTGGATTGCGCTGGAGACGGCGGTGCGTTCGACGGCCCGCATCGGCCGGCTCGTGCTGATCGACTCGCTCGGCGTCAAATTTGGCGGGCGCGAGGAGCGCGATATCGCCGACCTCTATGCCTTGCCGGCCGACGACGTATTGCGCCGCAGCTTCGCCGATGCGGCCCGCGCCGTGCCCGATTATGCGCAGCTCGACGACGATGCGCTGCTGGCGATCGCCCATGACCGCGAGGCGCTGGCGCTCTATGGCTGGAAGCCGTACATGCACGATCCGGCGCTGGTGCATTGGCTGCATCGCGTGACACGGCCGGCGCTCGTTCTCTGGGGCGACGAGGACGGCATCATCGCCCCGTCCTACGGCGAGCGGCTCGCCGCCGCGCTGCCCGACGCCCGCTTCGAACGCATCTCCGGCGCGGCCCACCACCCGCAGATCGAACAACCTGATCGGGTTGCCGCCGCGATCGAGCGCTTTGCCACAACTAACCAATAGCCCGTCATTGCGAGGCGCGCAGCACCGAAGCAATCCCGATGGACTGCTGACTGGGATTGCTTCGCTCCGCTCGCAATGACGATTTGGGATAAGGGAGAATCCGCATGATGCAGGTTTGGCACTTCAGCGAGATGGCCTATCACCCGGCGTGGCCGCATCTCTCCGACAGCTATCGGGTCATCGTGCCCAACAAGTTTTTCGACCCGAAAGTGGGCGCCGACCTCTATCACCGCTATCTCGACGAATGGGCGCTGTGCGACGAGCTCGGCATCAACATCATGACCAACGAGCATCACGCGACAACGACCTGTGCCGATTCGGTGTGCACGATCCCAATGGCGATCCTGGCGCGCGAAACAAAGAAGGTGCGCCTGTTGGCGCTCGGCATGCCAATCGGCAACCGCAACGACCCGATCCGCGTCGCCGAGGAATATTCGATCATCGACGTCATTTCGCGCGGCCGCCTCGACATGGGCTTCGTCAAGGGCGTGCCCTATGAGATCGCGCCGGCCAATACGAACCCGGCCGAACTCGTCGATCGCTTCTGGGAGGCGCACGACCTGATATTGAAGGCGATGACGAGCCATGACGGCCCGTTCAACTGGGAGGGCACACACTTCCAATATCGCCAGGTCAATGTCTGGCCTCGCCCCTACCAGGAGCCGCATCCGCCGGTATGGACGCCCGTGGGCAGCGAAGGCAGCGCCGCCGAGGCGGCTTCGCGCGGCATCACGATCGGCGTGTTGAATACGGGTTGGAACCGAACGCCGGCGATCTTCCAGGCGTACCGCAGAAAGGCTGCCGAGGCCGGCCGCGAGGCGCGGCCCGACAAGCTCGCCTATATGGCGCTGATCGGCGTCGGCAATACGCGCGAGGAGGGCTGGCGCCGCGCGGATCAGATCCTCGGCTACAGCCGCACCTCGGGCATCGTCGCGCCGCAATTCTCCAATCCGCCCGGCTACCAGTCGGCCGCCGCCAATGCCAATGTCTTGAAGGCCGGGCCGGGCGGCCCGATCCGCGCCAACAGGCTCACGACGCGCGACGGCAAGCCGATCAACGCCCGCACCTTGGGTGTGGAAGACGCGATCGAAGCCGGCCTCGTGTTCGCCGGCACGCCCGACGACGTGTTTGAGCAGACACGCGATTTCTACAACCACGTCGGCGGCTTCGGGCATCTGTTGATGATGGGCCAGGGCGGCCTCATCAGCCACGACGACACCGTCGCCAACCTGACCCTGTTCTCAAAGGAAGTCCTGCCACGCCTCAGCGAACTGGGCTGACCTAAAGGCTTCTTTCACTGCCGCAAGAGGCGGCGGGCGATGATGAGGCGCATGATCTCGTTGGTGCCTTCGAGAATCTGGTGGGCGCGTACGTCGCGCAGGTAGCGCTCGATCGGGAAGTCCTTCAGATAGCCGTAGCCGCCGTGCAGTTGCAGCGCCTCGTTGCAGACGCGGAAGCCGGCATCGGTCGCAAGCCGCTTCGCCATCGCGCAATAGAGCGTCGCGTCGGGGTCTGCTTTGTC
>JASIAN010000180.1 GCA_030042035.1 Alphaproteobacteria bacterium
TTCATGCTGCCGATCGGCCGCTGGAAGGGCTATGGCGGCGACACCGACTACCAGGGCGAAACCTGGGAGACCGTCACCTGGGCCGCCGGCTTGCTCGCGAAGACCAGGCGCATCACCGTGTTCGGCACCGTGCATGCGCCGCTCATCGCGCCGCTCATCGCCGCGAAGGAATTCGTGACCGCCGACCATATCGGCGACGGCCGCTTCGGCCTCAACCTCGTATGCGGCTGGAACGAGGGCGAGTTCGACATGTTCGGCGCCACATTGCGCGAGCATGAGGCGCGCTACGACTATGCGCAGGAATGGCTCGACATCGTGAAGCGCGCGTGGTCGGCGCCGCCCGACGACGACTTCGCATTCAGCGGCCGCTTTTTTCGCCTGACGGGCGTGCGCGCCAAGCCGAAACCCTATGGCGGAACGCGGCCGCTCGTCATGAACGCCGGCGCCTCGCCCACCGGGCAGGCGTTTGCGATCCGCAATTGCGACGCGCTGTTTTCGACGGTCTCGCGCGGCATCTCGTTTGCCGAGACGGCGGCCCATGTCGCGCGGGTGCGCGGCGCGGCGCGCGCGGCCGGCCGCGACATCGACGTCTACACGGTCGGCGTCGTGACCTGCCGGCCGACGACGCGCGAGGCCGAGGAATATTACCGGCATGCCATTGTCGATAACGCCGACTGGGCGGCGGTCAACCGCATCCTGGCGATGAAAGATGTGACGCCGGAGAACCATTCGCCCGAGGAATTTGATCGCATCCGCCGGCATCAGGCCAACGGCATGGGCGGCCTGCCGCTGGTCGGCGACCCCGATCATGTGGCGCAGGAGCTCGCGCGCCTCGCCGAAGTAGGGCTGCGCGGCATCGCGATCTCGTTTGTCAATTATCTCGACGAATTGCCGTATTTCTGCGCCGAGGTATTGCCGCGCCTCGCACGCGCCGGGCTGCGCGAGGGCCGATCGCGGTGATTGCGCCACCGCCCCGGCCGCGCCATGTTTCCGAGCCATTCGACGATGATGGCGGCGGCCCGAGAGGATCGATGGCTTTGGACAAGAGCGCCGTCGCGCATATCGCGCGGCTCGCACGCATCCGCGTGGCCGACGGCGAACTCGACGCGCTCGCCGCCGAATTGTCGCACATTCTCGCCTGGGTCGAGCAGCTGGCCGAGGTTGATACCGACGATGTCCAACCGATGGCCAGCGTCGCGGCGATGCGGCTGCCGATGCGCGAGGATGTCGTGACCGACGGCGATTGTCGCGACGCGATCCTGAAAAACGCGCCGCAGGCCGCGAGAGGCTTTTTCGCGGTGCCGAAGGTCGTCGAGTGAGCGATCTGACCGGGTTGTCGCTGGCCGAGGCGCGCGCCGGTCTGCTGTCGCGGCAATTCTCGGCGCGCGAGCTCGCGCAAGCCCATATCGCGGCAATGGAACGGGCGCGGCCATTGAACGCCTTCATCACCGAGACGCCGGAGCGCGCGCTGGCGATGGCCGATGCCGCCGACGGCCGCCTTAAATGCGGCGCGGCGCTACCGCTCGACGGCATCCCGCTCGCGGTCAAGGATTTGTTCTGCACCGCGGGCGTCTTGACGACTGCCGCCTCGCACATCCTCGACGGCTTTGCCCCGCCCTATGAATCGACCGTCACCGCGCGGCTGTGGTCGGCCGGCGCCGTCATGCTCGGCAAGACCAATCTCGACGAGTTCGCGATGGGGTCGTCGAACACGACGAGCCATTACGGCCCGGTCGAGAACCCGTGGCGAAGACCGGGTGACAATCGGCCGCTCGTGCCGGGCGGCTCGTCGGGCGGCTCGGCGGCGGCACTGGCGGCGCACGCGGCGCTCGGCGCCATCGGCACCGACACCGGCGGCTCGATCCGCCAGCCGGCGAGCTTCTGCGGTATTGTCGGGCTGAAGCCGAGTTGGGGCCGCTGCTCGCGCTGGGGTGTCGTCGCTTATGCCTCCTCGCTCGATTGCCCCGGCCCGATGGCGCGCACGGTGTGCGACGCCGCGCTCTTGCTGCAGGTCATGGCCGGCCACGACCCGAGGGACTCGACGTCGGCGCCGCTGCCGGTGCCCGATTATGCTGGGGCGCTAGTGGGCGACGTGCGCGGCCTCAAGGTCGGCATCCCGCGCGAGTACCGCGCCCCCGGCATGCCGGCCGAAATCGAGGCGCTATGGCGGCGGGGCGCCGAGTGGCTGCGCGACGCCGGCGCCACGCCGATCGAAATCTCGCTGCCGATGACGAAATACGCGCTGCCGGCCTATTACATCATCGCCCCGGCCGAAGCGTCGTCCAACCTCGCGCGCTACGACGGCGTCAAATACGGGCTGCGCGTTCCCGGCGACAGCCTCGACGACATGTACGAGCGGACGCGCGGCGAGGGGTTTGGCGCCGAAGTCAAGCGGCGCGTATTGATCGGCACCTATGTGCTGTCGGCCGGATATTACGATGCCTATTACCTGAAGGCGCAGAAGGTGCGCAATTTGATTGCGCAGGATTTTGCCGCCGCGTTCGCCAACGTCGATTGCCTGTTGACGCCGACCGCGCCGAGTGCCGCCTTTGCGATCGGCGAGCACGCCGACGACCCGATATCGATGTATCTGAACGACGTGTTCACGATCCCCGCCAACCTCGCCGGATTGCCGGCGATTTCGGTGCCGGCCGGTCTCAGCGCCGATGGGTTGCCCTTGGGTCTGCAAATCATCGGTCGCGCGTTCGACGAGGCAACCGTGCTGCGCGTCGGCGCCGCGCTCGAACGCGCCGCGGAATTCCGCCACCGCGCGAGCTTTCTTACGGCATGAGAATGCGACCGCTCGGCAGCGAAAATATCGATCGGTCGGTCGCAAAGCCGCCGAAACCGCTGCACGGATGCACTTGCAACTGTTGCGCAGATGCCGACGACAACATGCGAGGAAATTTGCGACCGGAATTGCCGCTGTTCGCGTTCGCAACAGTTACCGCGGCTGACTGCGTCATCGCGTCGAGACAAGGGAAGCGCGAGGCGACACAGAGACTGGGGATGAAGCCGAAGCACGTCAAATGCCGATGCACTGAATGAGGATGGAGCGAGCGTCGATGTCTGAATTCCAACCGGGTGATCGCGTGATATTGATGGCAGCGCCGCCGGCGCTGTTGCGCGGCCTGCCGAAGGAAGATCAGAAAGCAATCCGATCGATCGTTGGGCAGCCCGTGACCCTCGCCGGCTTCAGCTACGGCCAAGCCGAACTCGAGTTCAAGGACGCGAAGGGCGACGACCACACGATCTGGGTCGAGACCACGTTGACCAAGGCAGCGTGACGCTCGCTGGCCGGCATTAGGCTTGTCGTGAACATAGAGAGAACTTACAATTCCGGAATGTCGCACGATTTCCCTGCTAAATCACGAAAAATTCCCTGCTCTGAGGGGATTTTCCCAACCCAATCAACGGGTCATGGCCGTCCCCGGACTCGATCCGGGGATCGCATCCGGCCATCCACGAAAAAGACGTGCGATGCCCGGCACGAGGCCGGCATGGGGGAGTAGGATGGCAACGGCCGAACTGATCGAAGGTCGCACCGGCTCCTGGGAGGTCGTTATCGGCCTCGAAGTGCATGCCCAGGTAACGGCCGCGGCCAAATTGTTTTCCGGCGCCGCGACGGCGTTCGGCGCCGCGCCCAACACGCAGGTGTCGCCGGTCGATGCGGCGTTTCCCGGCATGCTGCCGGTCATCAACCGCCATGTCGTCGCGCAGGCGGTCAAGACCGGCCTCGGTCTCGACGCCAAGATCAACCTGCGCAGCGTCTTCGACCGCAAGAATTACTTCTACCCCGATCTGCCGGCCGGCTATCAGATTTCGCAATACCAGCAGCCGATCGTCGGCCATGGGCAGATCGCGCTCGACCTGCCGGACGGCAGATCGCGCACGATCGGCATCACCCGCCTCCATCTCGAACAGGACGCCGGCAAAAGCCTGCACGACCAGCATCCCACACAAACCTACGTCGATCTCAACCGCGCCGGCATCGGATTGATGGAAATCGTCTCCGAGCCGGACTTGCGCAGCGCCGAGGAGGCCGGCCTCTATCTGCGCAAGTTGCGTTCGCTATTACGCTATCTCGGCACCTGCGACGGCAACATGGAGGAAGGCTCGTTACGTTGCGACTGCAACGTGTCGGTGCGCCGGCCGGGCGGGCCCTACGGCACGCGCTGCGAGATCAAGAACCTCAATTCGGTGCGTTTTGTCATGCAGGCGATCGACTATGAGGCGCGTCGCCAGATCAGGCTCATCGAGGCGGGCGGCGCGGTCGCGCAAGAGACGCGCCTCTTCGACAGCAGCCGCGGCGAGACCCGGCCGATGCGCTCGAAGGAGGAGGCGCACGACTATCGCTATTTCCCCGACCCCGATCTCCTGCCATTGGAGTTGGACCCCGAATGGGTCGCGGCGCTGCGCGCCGATTTGCCGGAATTGCCGGATGCGAAAAAGGCGCGGTTTGTTGCCGACTATGGGCTGCGCGTCGAGGATGCCGATGTCCTCGTCGCCGAGCGCGCGACCGCCGAATACTTCGAGACGGTCGCCGCGGGGCGCGATGCGAAGGCGGCGGCCAACTGGGTCACGGGCGACCTGTTCGGCGCGCTCAATCGGCTGGGCCGCGCCATCGAGGACTGCCCGGTGACGCCCGAGCGGCTCGGGCAGCTTATCGATCTGGTTGCCGACGGCACGATCTCCGGCCGCATCGCCAAGGATGTTTTCGCCGACATGATCGAGACTGGCGAAGCGCCGGGCGCGATTGTCGAGCGCAAGGGTCTGCGGCAAGTGAGCGACACGGGCGCGATCGAGGCCGCGGTTGATACGGCGCTCGCCGCCCACCCGGCGCAGGTCATGCAATACAAGACGAACCCGAAGGTTCTCGGCTTTTTCGTCGGGCAAGTCATGAAGGCGACCCAAGGCAAGGCCAACCCGGGGCTCGTCAACGAGCTGCTGCGCAGAAAGCTGGCTTCGGCTTGAGGCTTCCGCCGCACACCGCGGCCGGTCGGCGGGTCAGCCGATGCCGTATTTCCGAGCCCAGCCGAGACCGGCGTCGGTTGCGCCGTGCGGCCGGTATTCGCAGCCGACCCAACCGGCATAGCCCAGCTCGTCCAACAGATCGAACAGGAATGGATAGTTGATCTCGCCGATATCCGGCTCATGGCGGCCGGGGTTGCCGGCGATCTGCACATGCGGGTAGTTGCCGTCGAGGGCGCGGATATGGTGCGCCAGATCGCCTTCCATGATCTGCACGTGGTAGAGGTCGAGCTGCAGGTGCAGGTGCGGCTTGCCGACCCGGCGGATATAGCCCATCGCCTGGCCGGTCGTGTTGAGAAAATAGCCCGGGATGTCGCGGGTGTTGATCGGCTCGATGACGGTCGTAATGCCTTCCGGCGCCAGCCGGTCCACCGCGTAATGCAGATTTTCGACATAGACGCGCTCGCCCGCAGCGCGGTCGTGGCCCTCCGGCCACAACCCCGCCATCGCATGGATCGTGCGGCAGCCGGTGGCCTTGGCATAGCGCAGAGCCTCCGCGACGCCGTCGCGGAATTCTTTCTCGCGGCCCGGCAATGCCGCAATGCCGCGCTCGCCCTCCGCCCAGTCGCCCGGCGGCATGTTGAACAGCGCCAGCGTCAGCCCGTTCTGCCGCAGCCGCTCGGCGATGGCCACCGGCGGATGATCATACGGAAAAAGGAACTCGACACCCTTGAAGCCGGCCCGCGCCGCGGCGTCGAAGCGGTCGAGAAAGTTGACGCGTTCTTGATACATCATACTGAGATTGGCGGCGAATTTGGGCATCGGCGACCATCCTGTTGTTTACCGGCGCGGGCGCGGCGGGCTACTGTTGCGGCGTCGCCGCGGCAACGCAAGCCGCGGTCGCGAGGGGGAGCGGAGCCGATGCCACCAGCCAAAGCCATGTACGCTGCCGCGATTGCAGCGCTGCTGATGTTGTGCGGCGCCGCGCCGGCGCGCGCCGCCGAGCCGATCAAGATCGGCTTCAGCATGGAATTGACCGGACCCTTTGCCGTCGTCGGCAAGACGGGGCTCCTGGCATTCCAGATCTGGCAGCACGACGTCAACGCGCATGGCGG
>JASIAN010000181.1 GCA_030042035.1 Alphaproteobacteria bacterium
GGCACGGCCTCCGAGATGCTAGCGACCTCTTCGGCGGTCAGCTTGACATCGAGCGCGCCGAGATTTTCCTGCACGCGTTCGATCCGCTTGGTGCCGGGGATCGGGATCACATCCGGTCCCTGCGCCAGGAGCCAGGCGAGCGACAATTGCCCGACCGTGCATTGTTGGTCAGCCGCGATCGCCTCGACGCGTTCGACGAGCGCGCGGTTCTTTGCGAAATTCTCGCCCTCGAAGCGCGGATGGCGCTTGCGCGTGTCACCGTCTGCCAGATGAGCGAAATCGGGGATGACGCCGGCCAACAGGCTGCGCCCGAGCGGTGCATAGGCGACAAACGAAATGCCGAGATCGCGCGTTGTCGCGCGCGTCTCGTCCGCCACTTCGCGGTAAAGCAGCGAGAATTCGCTTTGCACCGCGGCCAAGGGGTGCACCGCATGGGCGCGCCGGATGCGCTCGGGGCGAGCCTCGCACAGGCCGATAAAACGCACCTTCCCCGCTTCGACGAGCTGCTTCATCGCGCCGACCGTGTCCTCGACCGGGACATTCGGATCGACCCGGTGCTGGAAATAGAGATCGATAACATCGACGCCGAGCCGCTTCAGGCTCGCCTCGCACGCCTCCCGCACGTATTCCGGGCGGCCATCGACGCCGCCGGTGTCGCGCCGCTGGCCGAATTTGGTGGCGAGCACGACCCTGTTGCGCCGCCCCTTCAGCGCCCGGCCGACCAGTTCCTCGTTGTGGCCGAGGCCGTAGGCGTCGGAGGTATCGAGAAAATCGACGCCGAGATCGATCGCCTGCTGCAGGAACGGCACCGCCGCCGCGTCGTCGCTCGTGCCATAAGTGCCGGACAGCGACATGCAGCCGAGGCCGATCGCCAACACCTCCGGCCCATCCTTGCCGATGCGCCGCCGCTCGCGCTTGCCGCCGTCGCTCATCGTTCCCCTCCGCAATAGATTTGTCTGCACCATAGCGATCGGCGAAGCTTTGCGACAATGCCCGATTGCGGCGTATGATCGGCGCCACAAGAGGAGTCTGGGAGGGAATGATGGCGGGGAATGCGCAGGTTTACGCCGGGACGGTCAGGGCGATGGACGGCACGCGGCGCGGCGGCGTGTTCCGCCGCGCGGCCGGCGAGCCCGGCTGGAAGGCGCTCGACGACGGGCTGCCGGGGGACGCCAGCGTGCACGCGATCACCGTCCATCCCGACGATCCCGACACCGTGCTTCTCGGCACGACAAAAGGCGCCTGGCGCAGCCGCAACCGCGGCGACACCTGGGAGCGTCTGGCGCTGCCCGATCCGGGCGCCGATGTGTGGTCGATCGCGATCCACCCGACCGATCGCAAGACGCTCTATGCCGGTTACGGCCCCACTGGCGTCTATCGCAGCGACGACGGCGGCGAGCACTGGACGCAACTCCCCGATCCCCGCCTGCCGGATCGCGTCCACATGACCTTCCCATGCCGGGTCATGCGATTGGACGTAAACCCGGCGCGGCCGGACGAGGTTTGGGGCTGCATCGAGGCAAACGGCGCGATGAAGAGCCGCGACCGCGGCGAGCACTGGGAAGACTGCACGGCCGATCTCTTACGCTTTGCGGCGCAGGAAAAATACAAGAGCCGCATCGTCAGCCAGACCGAGGTGGAGGGCATGCTCGACGGCCACGCGCTGGCGTTGAGCGCGGCGGCGCCAGGCAGCGTGTTTCTCGCCAACCGCATGGGCCTCTTCCGCAGCGACGACGGCGGCGCGCATTGGGCCGACATCGAGGTCGGCCGCTTTTCGCCCTTGACCTACGGCCGCGACCTGCGGGTGTCGCCGCACGACCCACGCGTCATGTATGCAGCGCTGTCGCCCGCCTTCACGAGCCATGACGGCGGCGTTTTCAGGAGCGACGATATCGGCCGCACGTGGCGGCGCTTCGACCATGGCGTCAAGGCCGACAACACGATGATGGGCGTCGCGATCGACCCGCATGACGGCCGGCATGTGTGCGGCGTGTCGAAATCGGGGCAGGTATTTGTGACCCGCGACGGCGGCGACAGTTGGAGCGAGACGCGGCTGCCGGACGGCGCCGGCGACTGCTACTGCGTCGCCTGCGGCTAGTCGGGCGCAGAGCTACAACCGGGATTGCTTCGTCGCTTCGCTCCTCGCAATGACATCTCGTCAGCGTCATTGCGGCGATGTTTGCCATTACTGTACCTTCGCGCATGCCGCTCCTCGCAATGACATCTCGTCAGCGTCATTGCGAGCGCAGCGAAGCAATCCCGGCGAGCATTGACGGAACGACAGGAGGAAATGATGGCGGACACGCATCTCTACGCCGGAGTTGCCGGCACGGTCGGCATGACGCACACCGGTAATCTCGCGGGGGTTTTCCGCCGGGCGGTCGGCGACACGAAGTGGGAAAAGCTCGGCGGCGGCCTGCCGGCAGACGCCGAGGTGCATGCGATCACCGTGCACCCGCAGGATCGCGATACGATCTATGTCGGCAGCACAAAGGGGCTTTATCGCAGCGCCAATCGCGGCGGCAAATTCGAGCGGCTCGCACTGCCGGATGCCGAAGCCGACATCTGGTCGGTCTTGATCCATCCGAAAAACCCGCGCCGCATCTATGCCGGCGCGACGCCGATCGATGTCTATCGCAGCGATGACGCCGGCGAGCATTGGATCAAAACGGCCGATCCGGCGCTGCCCGATCGGGTCATCATGGCGTTCGCCTGCCGCGTCATGCGCCTCGATGCCGACCCCAATTCGCCCGACGACATCTACGCGACGATGGAGGCGAACGGCGCGATGCGCAGCCGCAACGGCGGCGACAGCTGGGAGGACTGCACGGCCGACCTCATTCGCTTCTGCGAGGAGCCGAAATATCGGAGCCGCATCGGCAGCCAGACCGAAATCGAGGGCATGCTCGACGGCCATGCGCTGGCGTGCAGCGCGGCGGCGCCGGGCACCGTGTTCCTCGCCAACCGCATGGGCCTCTTCCGCAGCGGCGACAAGGGCGAGCATTGGCAGGACATGGAAATCGGCCGCTTCTCGCCCTTAACCTACGGCCGCGATGTGCGCACCTCGCCGCTCGACCCACGCGTCATGTATGCGGCGCTGTCGCCGGCGGCGCGCTCGACCGACGGCTCGGTCTATCGTTCGGACGACGTCGGGAAGACATGGACCCGCTTCGACCGCGGCATCAAGGCCGAAGCGACGATGATGGGCGTCATCGCGCATCCGACCGATGCGAACCAGGTCTATGCGATCTCGCGCTGCGGCCAGGTGTTCGGGACCCAGGACGGCGGCAAGACATGGAGCGAATCGCGCCTGCCAGTGGGCACCCGTGACAGCTATTGCATCGCCTGCGGGTGAGTATACCACCGGTGGATCGTCATTCCCGCGCAAGCGGGAATCCAGACAGGGCCATGTGAGCCTGCCCCTGGACCCCCGCTGTCGCGGGGGTGACGCGCGGGAGCATCAATCGGCGGCAAGGCGCGGCACGCGGCCGGCGACGGCGCGCACTTTGCCGGGTGCCGCCGCCCAGATCGCCGCAGCCGAAAACACGCTCAGTCCGATCGCCAGCCAGAAGGAAGGCGCGTAGCTGCCGGTCCGGTCGTGCACGAAGCCGGCGACCCACGGACCGGCGGCGCCGCCCAGCACCGCCGCCAGCACGACCATGCCGAAAATTGCGCCGAAATGGCGCCCCTCGAAGATTTCCGCCGGGATCGGCCCCATGACCGAGGTCAGGCTGTAGCCCAGCGTGCCCTGCGCGACGATCATCGCGTAGAGCAGCGGCGCATCGGGATAGGCGCGCAGCAGGATCAGCAGCAAACAGCACAGCACAAACCCGGCATTGCCGATCGTCCACACCCATTCTCGGCCGATGCGGTCGCTGAGATGCCCGAGCGCGATCTGTCCGGGCACCGCGGCAAGGCTGACGAGGCCCAAGGCCCAGCCCGCCTCCGTCGCGCCGAAGCCGATCTCCGACAGGTATTTCGTCTGGTGCACCTGCACGAGATACCAGGTGAACAGCGCCCCGAAATACCCCGCCGAAAGCCACCAGAAGCGCGCGGTGCGCAGCGCCCGCGCCAGCGTCCAGTCGATCGCCGCCCAATCGCGGTCGAGCACATTGGCCGCATGGCCGCCGGCTGCGCTCGCAGCGGCTGTGACATCGCCGTCGGGTTCAAGTCCCAATTCCTGCGGGCGATGGCGCAGCAGCAGGTTGAGCGGCGCCAGTAGCACCAGCACCACGAGACCGAGCTCCCAGCAGGCGCTGCGCCAGCCGGCGCTGGCGATCAGCCCTTCCAGCCACGGCAGCAGCACGATCGAGCCGAACCCGACGCCGGAGAACGCGATGCTGAGCGCCAGGCCGCGCCGCCGCACGAACCAATTCGTCAGGTAGAGCGCCTGCGCGGTGTAGGCGAGGCAGTTGACGCCGCCGCCGACCGCCGCGCCGAGCGTCAGATAAAGCTGCCAAGGCGTTTGGACGAATGCCGCGAGCAGCAAACCGATGCCCATCATCGCGACGCCGAGTTCAATGATCGGGCGCGGCCCGCGCCGATCCATCAGGCGGCCGACCCAGGGGGTGATCGCGGCAGACACCAGGAAGCCGAACGAGAACGCCCCGGCGGTAACGCCGCGTCCCCAGTGGAACTCGGCGAGAATCGCCGGAAACAACAGCGAGAAGGCGGTCCGGGCGTTGACCCCGACCGCCATCGTCACAAAGGCGACGGCGACAAGCACCCAGCCGTAAAAAAACGGCAGCGTCCATCGGCGGTGCGGCGGAGGGAGGCGCGGCGCGATGCTCACGGGACGCATTGTACGGGAGACAGACCGCCGCGCTATCCGCGGTTTCCGCGCTGAGCGTCGCAGAACAAACGATTTTCTCAGCCGGTCGTGCTGCCGCGGTGGGAAGTTGCTATATGATGTTGCGGCATGTCCGAGATATTCGCCCTACGCGACGCGCCGCCGCGGCCTGACGCGGCGCTCTTTGCCGGCCTCAACGAGGCGCAGGTGCGCGCCGTCGAGGCGCTCGACGGCGCCATCTTGGTGCTGGCCGGCGCCGGCACCGGCAAGACCCGCGTGTTGACGACGCGGCTCGCCCATATCCTGGCGAGCCGTCGCGCCTTTCCCGGCGAGGTCTTGGCCGTCACGTTCACAAACAAGGCGGCGCGCGAGATGAAGGAGCGGCTCGAGGCGATGGTCGGCCGCGCCGCCGACGGCGTGTGGCTCGGCACGTTCCACGCGCTCGCCGCCCGCATCCTGCGCCGCCATGCCGAACTCGTCGGCCTCAGATCCAATTTTACGATTCTCGACGCCGACGACCAGCTGCGCCTGTTAAAGCAGCTGATCTCGGCCGCCAATATCGATGAGCGGCGCTGGCCGGCGCGCCTGCTTTTGCATGCGATCGAGCGCTGGAAGGATCGCGGCCTCGTCCCCGACAAGGTGCCGGAAGCCGATATCGGCGCCGGCTCGGGAAATGACTGGGCCGACGGCCGCGCGATCCAGCTCTACCGCGACTACCAGCAGCGCCTTCTGACCGTCAACGCGGTCGATTTCGGCGACCTCTTGCTCCACAACTTGACGCTGTTCACCGAAAACCCCGAAGTTCTTGCCACCTATCAGCGCCGCTTTCGCTATCTGCTCGTCGACGAATACCAGGATACCAACCTCGCGCAATATTTGTGGCTGCGGCTCCTCGCGCAGCAGCACAAGAACCTCTGCTGCGTTGGCGACGACGACCAGTCGATCTATTCCTGGCGCGGCGCGGAGATCGGCAACATCCTGAAATTCGAACATGATTTTCCGGGCGCGCTGATCGTGCGTTTGGAGGAGAATTACCGCTCGACACCGGAAATCCTCGCCGCCGCGGCCGGCGTCATCGCGCACAATCGCGGCCGTCTCGGCAAGACGCTGTGGACCCGCGCCGGCGAGGGCGACCGGGTCACGGTGCGCGGGTTGTGGGACGCCGAGCAGGAGGCGCGTTGGGTCGGCGACGAGATCGAGGCATTGCAGCGCCAGGGCCAGGCGCTCCGCGAAATCGCGATCCTCGTGCGCGCCGGCTTTCAGACCCGCGAGTTCGAAGAGCGCTTCATCGCCCTTGCCCTGCCCTACCGCGTCGTCGGCGGTCCGCGCTTCTACGAGCGCCAGGAAATCCGCGACGCGCTCGCCTATCTGCGCCTCGCGCGCCAGCCGGCCGACGATCTCGCGTTCGAGCGCGTCGTCAACGTACCGCGCCGCGGCATCGGCACCGCAACGTTGCAATTATTGCACGCGACAGCACGCGCCCGCGAAGAGCCGCTGATCGAGGCGGCGCGCTGGCTGATCCTAGGCGACGAGTTGCCGCGCGCCGGCCGCAATGCCTTGACCGCATTCATCACCGCGCTCGATCGCTGGCGCGCCGAAGCCGACCGGCTCAGCCACACCGATCTTGTGCAGATCGTGCTTGACGAATCGGGCTATACCGGCATGTGGCAGGCCGACCGCTCGCCCGATGCGCCGGGCCGCCTCGAAAACCTGAAGGAGCTCGTCGTCGCGATGGCCGAGTTCGAGAATTTAGCCGGGTTCCTCGAACACGTCAGCCTGGTCATGGACAACGCCGCCGACAGCGCCGGCGACATGGTCAATCTGATGACGTTGCACAGCGCCAAGGGTCTCGAATTCGACACGGTGTTTCTGCCCGGCTGGGAGGAGGGGTTGTTTCCCTCGCTGCGCGCGGTCGAGGAGCACGGCCTCAAAGGCCTCGAAGAGGAGCGGCGGCTCGCCTATGTCGGGCTGACGCGGGCGCGCCACCGCGCGCTCGTGTCGTTCGCCGCCAACCGCCGCATTCACGGCCAATGGCAGAGTTCGGCGCGCT
>JASIAN010000182.1 GCA_030042035.1 Alphaproteobacteria bacterium
CCTACATCTCGTTCGACGTCGACGGGCTCGACCCGGCCTTCGCCCCGGGCACCGGCACCCCGGAGGCCGGCGGGTTGACGCCGCGCGACGCGCAGGCGATCCTGCACGGTCTCAAGGGCCTCGACATCGTCGGCGGCGACGTCGTCGAGGTGGCGCCGCAATACGACCCGACCAGCAACACCGCGATGGTCGCGGCGCAGATCCTGTTCGAACTGTTCTCGCTGACCGTGCTCGGTCCCCGCTTCAAGCGGCGGTGACCGCCCGTCTCAGCCCCCTCCCTCACCCTCCCCGCAGGCGGGGGAGGGAGGCGCGCGCAGCGCGCGGGTGGGGGCGCGGGGGTCAGCCGCCGCCCGACCAGCGCTGCCGCGCGGCTTCATCTTCGGCGCGCGCTTCGACCCAGCGCTCGCCCTGCGGCGTCTCCTCGCTCTTCCAGAACGGCGCATCGGTCTTCAGCCAATCGATCAGGAAATGGCAAGCGGCGAGCGCCGCTTCGCGATGCGGCGATGCCGTCGCGACGAGCACGATGCGATCGCCCGGTTCGAGTCGGCCGTAGCGATGAATGATCAATGAGGCGGCAAGCGGCCAGCGGCGGTTTGCCTCCGCCTCGATCTCGGCGAGCTTTTTTTCGGTCATGCCGGGATAGTGTTCGAGGGTAAGCGCCGAGACGCGGTTCGCACCGCCCATATCGCGCACCAGCCCGACAAAGCTCGCGACGCCGCCAACCCGGTGGTCGCCGGCGGCGAGCCGGTCGAGCTCGGCGCCGATGTCGAAATCCTCGCGCTGTACCCGGATCATCCGGGTCACCCTCCGGTCACCGGCGGGAATAGCGCCACCTCGTCGCCATCGCGGACCGGGTGATTGCGGCCGACGTAATCCTGGTTGACCGCGACCCGCACAACCGACAAATCGCGCAATGCCTCGGCATAGCGCGGCCCGCGCCCGCTCAGCCAATCGAGCAGCCCGGCGACGTTGTGCACGTCGGCCGGCAGCGCCAGGTCTTCTTCAGCCTGGCCGATGCGCGCCCGAAGCCACGCGAAATACAACAGCCTCACGACCCGAACACCTCGGAAAACGGCAGGAACTCGATCGCCATGCCGGGTTTGAGATCGCGCACGTCTTCTCCGAGCACGGCAAAGCCGTCCGACTGCACGATTGACGACAGGATGCCGGCGCCGTCGCGCGCGAATTTATGTGCGACCGGCGCGCTGGCCGCGTCGCGCAGAAGCCGCGCGCGGAGATATTCGCGCCGTCCCGGCCGTTTCTTATAGGAAAAGCCGGCGGCGGCCGGAAAGGTCAGCGGCGGCGCCGGCGACGCGCCGGCAAGGCGCAGGATCAACGGCCGCGCCAGGATCGCGAAGGTCAACGCGGCGGCGACCGGGTTGCCCGGCAGGCCGATCAGCGGCACGCCACGCACCTGCCCGAGCGCGACCGGGCGGCCCGGTTTGATCGCGAGCCGCCAGAAATCGAGCCGCCCCAGCTGCTCGATCGCCGCCCGCACGTGATCCTCTTCGCCGGTCGAGACGCCGCCCGATGTCACGATCAGGTCGTGCGCCGCGGCCGCCGCGGCGAGCGTATCGGCGAGCGTTGCGGCGCGATCGGCGCAGATGCCGAGATCGCCGACCGCGCAGCCGAGGCCGCGCAGGAGCGCTGCCAGCATGGCCCGGTTGGCGTCGTAGATCGCGCCAGGCGGCAGCGGCCCGCCGGGATCGCGAACCTCATCGCCGGTCGACAACAGTGCAACGCGCAACGGCCGGAATACCAGCAGTTCGTCGCACCCGAGCGCGGCGGCGAGGCCGAGATCGGCCGGCCTGAGGCGCCGCCCGGCCGCCAGCGCGACCGTGCCCCGCGCGACATCCTCGCCGGCATGGCGGCGGTTGGCGCCCTTTTTGAGGCCGGGTTTGAGCCGCACGTGAGCGGCTTCGAGGACGCAATCCTCCTGCATCATGACGGTATCGGCGCCGTCGGGCATCGGCGCCCCGGTGAAGATGCGGATCGCCTCGCCCGGCTTTAGCGCGCGGCCGAGCGGCCGGCCGGCGGCGGCGCGGCCGCCGACCTGGAGCACCGTGTCACTGTCGGGCGACAGATCGGCGTGCGCGAGCGCGTAGCCGTCCACCGCGCTGTTGGCATACGGCGGTACATCGATCGCGGCGACGAGGTCCTGCGACAGAATGCGGCCAGCGGCGGCGGCGAGGCTCACGCGCTCCGCCTCGACGACCGGCGCGACGCGCGCTTCGATCAGCGCCAGCGCGGCGTCGACGCCGAGCAGCTCGCCGCCGAAGGCGAAACAGTCGTCGCTCAGCTGCGCCATGTCGCGACCCCGAGATGGTCGACAATAAAGGCGGCAACCGCGCCGGGATTGCCCAGCGGCAAGAGCGGGATCGGCGCCGCGACCGCGGCGTCCGACGCGATCGCGACGACATTAGGGTCATCGGGATAGAGGAGAGGCTTGCCGAGCGCCGGCCGATGCACCTCGATCTTCGGATGCGGATGCGCCTTGAAGCCTTCGATCAATACGATATCGACGGCGCTCATCCGCGCCACGAGCGCATCGAGCGTCGGCTCGCCGGCGCCGCGCAACTCATGCATCAGCGCCCAGCGCCGCGCCGAGCCGACCATGACCTCGTGGGCGCCGGCCTCCCGGTGCCGCCACGAATCCTTGCCGGGGCGATCGATGTCGAATTCATGATGGGCGTGCTTGATTGTCGACACGCGGAGCCCCCGCGCATTCAGCTCGGGAATGAGGGCGACGAGCAATGTCGTCTTGCCGCTGCCGCTCCAGCCGGCCAGACCGAAGATGCGCATGCCATGACAATTAGGCGGCGCCGGCGCCGGCGGCAAGGCTCGATTCAGACGAGATGCTGCGGCTTGCCGTGGTGCGGCACCGGCGCGCGGTTCATGTGCGGCAGGCCGGCGCGCAGATAGTCGTAGCCGGTGATGAGCGTCAGGATCGCCGCAGCCCACAACAATACGCCGCCGATCGCCTTGACCGGGATCAGCGCCGGCCCGGCATTGCCGACGATGAGAAACCCGATCGCCAGCATCTGGATGAACGTCTTCCACTTTGCGAGCCGCGACACTGGCATCCTGACGCGCAGCCCCGCGAGATATTCCCGCAGCCCGGATACGAGAATCTCGCGGCACAATATAACGAGCGCCGGCAGCAGGGCGCCCGTCGGCAGGCGGCCGCTTGCGGTCAGCATCAACAGCGCCGCCGCGACCAGCAGTTTGTCGGCAATCGGGTCGAGAAACCGGCCGATGTCAGATTGCTGCTGCCAGCGCCGCGCCACGTGACCGTCGAGCCAGTCGGTGATGCAGGCAGCGGAAAACACTACGCAGGCGAGCCAACGCGCTTCGTTGCCCGGCACATAGAACAGCGCGACGACGATCGGAACCGCGGCGATCCGCGACAGGGTCAACAGATTGGGCAGGCTCATCAGCGGCACGCTTGCCCTCCGGAGCGACGCACGCAGCGGCAACTCGATCAGTATCCTACAGGCACGATCTTAGCCGTCCGCATGGAAATGGTCGTACACCTTTTTTGCGACAGTTTTGCTGATGCCCGAAACGCGTTCGATCTCCGCGAGCCCGGCGCGGGCCACCGCCCGGGCCGAGCCGAAATGATGCAGCAGCGCGTGCTTGCGCTTACCGCCGATGCCAGGGATCTCGTCGAGCGGCGACTGCCCGATTGCTCGGGCGCGTTTGGCGCGGTGCGCGCCGATCGCGAAGCGGTGCGCCTCGTCGCGCAGCCGTTGCAGGAAATAAAGGACGGGATCGCGCGGCTCCAGCGAGAACGGCGGGCGCCCCGGCTGGAAGAAGCGCTCGCGCCCGGCGTTGCGGTCGGGGCCTTTGGCGATCCCGGCGATCGCCACGTCGGCGATGCCGAGTTCGGCAAGCGCCGCCTGCGCCGCGGTCAATTGCCCCTGGCCGCCGTCGATCAGCACGAGATCCGGCCACAGCCCGCGATCGCGCTCGGGATCCTCCTTCAGCGCGCGGCCGAAGCGGCGATGAAATACTTCCCGCATCATCGCGTAGTCATCGCCGCCGGCAGACGCAGGCGCCGCGCCGGAAGCCGCGGTCGGGCGCGCCGGCTCGACGCCGCGGATCGTGAATTTGCGGTAGGCGTTTTTCATCAGCCCGTCAGGGCCGGCGACGATCATTGCGCCTGCCGCCAGCCGCCCCTGAATGTGGCTGTTGTCGTAGACCTCGATGCGGTTGATCGGCCGGTCGAGACCAAGCGCCGCGGCGACGCCGTCGAGCAACTGCCGCTGCGAGGCGCTTTCGGCGAGGCGCCTTCCCAGTGCTTCGCGCGCCGTTGCGGCAATGCGGTCGATCAGCCGCTTCTTGTCGCCGCGCTGCGGCACCGCCAGCGCGACCCGACCGCCGCGCAGCGACAAGGCCTCGGCGACGAGGCTCTGGTCGACGAGGCGATGGCTCAACAGCACCAGCGGCGGCTTCGCGCGGTTGTCGTAGAACTGGCCGACAAACGCCGTTAGCACCTCTTCGACCCCGAGCTGGCGATCGTGGCTCGGAAAATAGGCTCGGTTGCCCCAATTGTGGCCGCCGCGAAAGAAGAACACCTGGATGCAGGTATGCCCGCCGGCCTGATGCGCGACGATTACATCGGCATCGGTGAGGCCGGCGACGTGGATGTCCTGATGCCCCTGCACCAGCGATAACGCGCGGATGCGGTCGCGGATCAGCGCCGCGGCCTCGAAATCGAGCGTCTCTGCCGCCTTGTCCATCTCGGCTGCGAGGCGCTGTTGGATATCCCGGCTGCGGCCGGATAAGAACAGCGTCGCCTGTTCGATCAGTTTGGCATAATCCTGGCGGCCGATGCGGCCGACGCAGGGCGCGCTGCAACGCTTGATCTGGTAGAGGAGGCAAGGGCGCGTTCGGTTGGCGAACACGCTGTCGCTGCACGAGCGCAACAGGAACGCCTTCTGCAGCGCGACCAGCGTGCGGTTGACGGCACCGGCCGACGCGAACGGCCCGAAATAGGCGCCGGGCTGATCGCGCGCACCGCGAAACTTGGCGAGCTGCGGAAAGTCGTGGCCGGCGGTGAGATGGATGAACGGGAACGATTTGTCGTCGCGCAAGAGCACGTTGTAGCGCGGCATCAGCCGCTTGATCATGTTGCATTCGAGCAGCAGCGCCTCGGCCTCGGTCGCCGTTACGACGATCTCGAAGGCCGCGGTCTCGGCCACCATGCGGCGGATGCGGTTCGACAATCCCGCCGGGTGGGTGTAGTTCTGCACCCGTGCTTTCAGGTTGCGCGCCTTGCCGACGTAGAGCGCGTCGCCCTTTCTATCGAGCATGCGATAGACGCCGGGGCTCGCGGGCACGGCGCGCAGCGCCTCGCGCAGCACCGCGACGCCGCCGGCAATACTGCTCGCCGGGCGCGTTTCGATCACTCCGTCCTGCGGCGGGCCGTTGGGCAGGATGCCGGCGGCCGGCGCGTCCGGGCTGCGGCGCGGATCGAGCGGCGCCGCCTTCGGGCGGCGCGGTGGCCGCCTCGCAGATGGCGGATCAAGCGGCGTGATCGTCATCGCTTATTCCCGGCATGCATTTCCACAATCTTGGGGATAACTCTGTAGACAAGCCCGCTCGCGATCACCGCAATATCAAGAAAACCGTTTGGTCCAAATATTTGCTTAAAAAATAAGCAACATTTTCAGCCTATTGAATTTACGGATTTTTTTGCCTGTCAAGAGCAAATCGATCGCCCCGCTCGGCCTCGGCGGCGGCGATGGGAACGGCCTGCCGATCGTGCCATTGCGGCTGTGCACAACTCGCGAAACCGTAGCAACTTTAAAGTGATTTCTTGGGCTTATCGAGGACATATGGCCGCCGATCGAGCGCACCGCAACGGGCGCCGCTATTCGAGCACCGGCGCTCCGCGTGATTGCGCCCAGCCGAGGTGCTCGCCGCCGTCGAGTGCGATCATCTGGCCGGTCATTGCCGGCGCGGCAAGGATGAAACGCAGCGCCGCGGCGATCTCGTCCGGGCTGGTGCCGCGCTTGAGCGGCATCGCACGGCAGCGCTCGAGAAACTGTTCGGTGCTCTGGCGCCGGCTCGGCAGCGTCGGGCCGGGGCCGATGCCGTTGACGCGGATGCGCGGCGCCAAGGCCAGTGCGGCGGTGCGCGTCAGCGTCCACAGCGCCGATTTGGTCAGCGTGTAGGACAGGAAATAGGGCGTCAGGTTCCACACTCGCTCATCGAGCATGTTCACGACAACGCCGCCGGCCTCGGCCGGCAGCCGCCGCGCGAACTCTTGTGTCAGCAGCAGCGGTGCCCGCAGATTGATCGCGAGATGCGCCTCCCAACTGGCGCGACCCGCGGTCGCCAGCGTGTCGTTTTCAAAGATCGAGGCGTTGTTGACGAGTACGCCGACCGGGCCGCCGAGCGCAGCCGCTGCCCGCGGCAGCAGCCGCCCGGTCTCCGCCTCATCCGCGAGATCGGCGGCAAGTGCGACGGCCCGGCCGCCATCTCCCGCGACCGCGGCCGCCAGCCCCTCGGCTTCGTCGTGCGAGCGGTGATGATGGATCGCAACGGCGTACCCGTCTGCCGCCAGCGCCAAGACCAGGGCGCGTCCGATGCGCCGCGCGCCGCCGGTCACCAGCGCCGCGCGCGGCACCGGCGGTGGCGGGAATGCGCCGGTCACCGGGTCGCGA
>JASIAN010000183.1 GCA_030042035.1 Alphaproteobacteria bacterium
GTCTTGAAGCGCTGCATCTCCTCGAACGGATTAAGGAACGGGTTCCGATAATCGAGACCGATGACAAACCCGACCGCGACCTGCCGGTCTTCGAGATGATAGAGGAACGAGCCGCCGTAGGTCGCATTATCCATCGGCCAGCCGATCGTGTGAATGACGCGGCCGGGGTGGTGCGCGTCGGCGGCGACTTCCCACAATTCCTTGATGCCGATCGCATAGGTTTGCGGGTCGAGGCCGTCGCGCAGCCGAAAGCGCCGCATCAGCGTCTTCGACAGCGAACCGCGGCAGCCCTCGGCAAACACCGTCTCCCGCGCGACGAGTTCGACGCCGGGCGTGTAGCGCTCGGTCGGCTCGCCGTTTTTGCCGATCCCCATGTCGCCGGTCGCGACGCCGCGCACCCGACCGCCCTCGTCGTACAGCACCTCGGCGCCGGCAAAGCCGGGATAGATTTCGACGCCGAGCTCTTCCGCCTGCGCCGCCAGCCAGCGGCACAGATTGCCGAGGCTGATGATGTAGTTGCCGCGGTTGTGCATCTGCGGCGGGGTCGGCAGGCGGAAGGCGCGGGTCTGCGTCAGGTAGAGAAAGCGGTCTTCGGTGGCCGGTGTGTTGAGCGGCGCACCGCGCTCCTGCCAATCGGGGAACAGTTCGCTCAACGCGCGCGGCTCGATGACCGCGCCCGATAAGATATGAGCACCGACCTCCGAACCCTTTTCGATGATGCAGACGGAGACCTCGCCCCCCGCGGCGACAGCAAGCTGCTTCAAGCGGATCGCCGCGGCAAGACCGGACGGCCCGGCCCCGACGACGACGACATCGTATTCCATCCGCTCGCGCTCGACTGCGTCCGCCACGCCTTGCCCTTTCGTTCATTGCGACGACGGCGGACTATAGCGGATCGCCGGCAAATCCCAATTCCAATCCCGCGACGAACCCGGAGGCCAGCGCCGTGCAACTGTTTACGATCGGGTTCACCAAGAAGAGTGCGGAACATTTTTTCGAAGCCATTGCCGCATCGGGTGCAAGGCGCGTCGTTGACGTGCGGCTGCACAACGTCTCGCAGCTTGCGGGCTTTGCGAAGAAGGAGGATTTGGCGTATTTTCTGACGAAAATCTGCGGTATCGATTACGTTCATCTGCCAATCCTGGCGCCGAGCGCGCGGCTCTTCGATGATTATCGCCAGCGACGCTGCGACTGGCGGCAATATGAGGGCCAATTCCTCGACCTGATGCGGGAGCGCGCGATCGAACGGCAGGTGCCGCGCAGCATCATCGCCGATGGCTGTCTTTTGTGCAGCGAAGACCAGCCGCATCATTGCCATCGCCGTCTTGTCGCCGAGTATCTGAGCGACAAGTGGGGCGGCGTCGCGATCGAGCACCTGGTTTAATTTTGGCGTCGGCGTCGAGGCGTCCGCAGCCTTGCGGAATCTGAATGGCGTTCAGGCTCGCGCGTGCTCGCGCGGCGCGCTAGGATCGGTGATCGCTGAGTGCTGTGCGGAGGATATGCGATGAGCCGGGTCTACAACGTCATCGACGCCGATGGCCATATCCTCGAACCGCTCGATCTGTGGGAAAAATATATGGACCCGGCCTATCGCGACCGGGCGCCGCGGCTGGTCACCGACCCGGCGACCGGCAAGGAGAAATTGCTCGTCGAAGCACAGCTCTTGGGCAGCGAGCAGGGCATGGGCGGCATTGGCGGCGTCGGCGCCCGGCAGGGTGCGGTCAAGGCGGCCGAATTGAAATACGAGGAGGGGCGCCCCGGCGGCTTCGATCCGCACAAGCGCATCCCCGACATGGATTTGGATGGCATCGACGCCGCCTTTCTCTATCCCAGCATGGGCCTCTTCGCCGGCGCCGTGCACGAGCCGGGCCTCGCCGCCGCGCTGTGCCGCGCCTACAACCGTTGGCTCGCCGATTATTGCCGGCCCTATCCAGACCGCCTGTTCGGCATCGCGATGCTGCCGATGCAGTCGGTGCCGCATGCGATCGAGGAGATGCGGTTTGCCCGCCGGGAGTTGGGCTTCAAGGGCGCCTTTATCCGCCCCAACCCGTACAACAACAAGATGATCGACCACCCCGATTACGAGCCGTTCTGGACGGCGGCAGAAGACCTCGACATGGCGATCGGCTTTCATGAGGGCGGCGCCAGCGGCATGCCGACGGTCGGCATCGATCGCTTTGAGGGGCGCGCCGCCCGGCACATCGTGTCGCACACGATGGAAATGATGCTGGCGTGTCTCGCGGTGATCTGGGGCGGCGTCTGCGAGCGGCATCCGAAGGTGCGGATCGGCTTTCTCGAATCGGGCGGCGGCTGGATCGCGCCATGGCTCGACCGCATGGACCGCCATTTCGACGATCAGGGCTTCAACGATTCGGGCCTCAAGACGCGGCCCAGCGAACTCTTCCAGCGCAATTGTTGGATTTCGTTCGAGCCGGTCGAAGGCTCGCTGCGCGTCCTCGCCGACTATATCGGCGCCAACAAAATTCTGTGGGCGACCGACTATCCACACCGCGACGGCTTCTTTCCCGGCGCTCCCGATATGGTGCGCGAACGCCTGCAGGGCACCTCGCCGGCGACCCAGCACGGCGTGCTGGCCGGTGGTGCGATGGGCTTTTACGGGCTCAATTGACGTTCCGTCGCGTTCTCTCCGTCCGGAGGCGCGGCGGGGCTTTCAGTGCAGCAGGTCGAGGTTGACGCCGCGGCCGTGCAGTTTAGCGAGATAGCCTTCGACGATGCCGAGCTGCGTATCCATCCGCGTGCGCACCGGAACCAGCAGGTCGCCGGGAATGAGCCGCGCGTACCAGATCGTGCCCTCCTGTGCGCCTTCGTCCTGTTCCGGGTCGTCGAGGCCCGGCCACGGGTGCCGCACCATGTGACAAACGATCGTCGGCCCGGAGAAATCCTGGCCGACGGCCGGCTTTAATGTCTGCCGCCCGGCATCGGAGAAGATGAGATCGTAGGCGTGCCGCCCGTCGAACACATGAGCCGTCATGTTGCAGCTGCCGGTCTGGGCGAGTTGGTGCTGCAGCCGAAAATAAGCTGTCAGATTGTCGATCGTGCCGTTTGTTCTGGCAGCGGCGATCGGGTCGGGCGGAGCCGGCGTCGCGACAGTCTTAACGACGCCGTTGGGGCGATATTCCACGCGATTGCGCCGCCGCGTTCCGTTGCGCACAGTATTGTTGCGGTACCAGAGCGGCTGCGGTCGGCCGTCGACGATGCGGCCGCTGACCTCGGCCTGCGTCGTCAAATCGACAAACCATTTGGCGATGCCCTCGGTCGCGTAGCTGATGCTGACCGCATAGCCGTCGCGGTCTTCGTCGGTGCGGCTGCGCATCGTCAGCACATGGACGCCGGCAAACCCGAACACTTCGATCCGGGTCGAGACCGGGCCGCCATCCGCCGCCGCAGCCGACGGCGCGCAGCCGCACAACACCAGCAGGGCTGCGGTCGGGTGCAAGAGTCTGCGGCCGATCGCCGCCATCATTGTCCGATTGCCGACGACATCTGCTGTGCGGGCATGGCTCCCTCCGTCGCGGCGTCATGTTAGCTCCGCGGCCGCAGATGACGAATGGGGATCGCTCGGCCTCGACCCGATCCGCCCGACGGCCGCCGCACAGCCGCCCGGCCGGAGCGCGGGCGAGCCTTGCGCAACAAACGCTCGACCGGCAGGCGCCGCGGCGGCATCCTCACGCCGAACCCGCACAATGACAAGACCACGCGGGTGACGATCTGAGGAGGGGACGCCTGATGAGTACGACCGAGGCTGCTGGATGGACAGCGACGCCGGCTGAATTGCTGACTGCACGTCTTGACCGGCTGCCGATGACCCGCACGCTGTGGACGATGGCATTTCTGGTGTCGCTCGGCGGGTTTTTCGACGCGCTGGCGTTGGAGCTGACGGCGGCGCTGGCGCCCGGCCTGTTCCAGGCCAAGATCATCACCCCGACAACACCCGGACTGTTCGGGACGACCGGTCTCGCCGGCTTTATCGCCGCGCTGTTTGCCGGCATGTTTGTCGGGACCATCTGCTTTTCGTACATCGCCGACCACTTCGGGCGGCGCAGCATCTTTGCCTTCTCGCTGTTGTGGTACGGCGTCGCCAGTTTCATCATGGCGTTTCAGAGTGACGCGTTCGGCCTCAACCTGTGGCGCTTCATCGCGACGGTTGGACTCGGGGTCGAACTGGTGACGGTCGATGCGTATTTGTCCGAACTTGTGCCGAAATCGGCGCGCGGCAAGGCGTTTGCGCTGCTGCTTGGAGTCAGCGCTGCGTCGGGGCCATTCGCTTACTTCCTTGCCTGGCAGTTGGTGCCAATCGCGCCGTTTGGCGTCGAGGGCTGGCGGTGGGTTGTCTTTGTCAGCTCGCTTGCCGCGATCATCGTCTGGGTCGTCCGGCTCGGGTTGCCGGAAAGTCCGCGTTGGCTCGCGCAGCAAAATCGGATCGGCGAAGCCGAGCAGGTCATGCAGCGGATCGAGACGGCCGTCCAGGCGGATTACGGTCGGCCGCTGCCCGCGCTGGAACGGCCGCATCCGCACGATACGCGCCGCGGCTCGATCGCGGAGATCTTCAACGCGCGCTACCGCACGCGCACGATCATGTTGATGCTGTTCAACTTTTTCCAAACGGTCGGGTTCTACGGATTTTTCGCATGGATCCCGACCCTGCTCATCGCCAAAGGCATCCACGTCACGCAAAGTCTCGAATACGGCTTCATCATCAAGGTTGCCGGGTTCGCCTGGCCGTTCATCAACATGGCGTTCGCCGACCGCATGGAGCGCAAATGGCAGGTTTGCGGCTCCTGCCTGGCGATCTCGGTGTTCGGCATCCTGTTCGGGGCCCAGTCCTCGGCATTTTGGCTGATCGTGCTCGGCACCCTCTTGTCGATGTCGACCGGCTGGCTGGCCTATTCCCTGCACAACTACCAATCGGAGCTGTATCCGACGCGCATCCGCGCCCGCGCCGTCGGCTTTGTCTATTCGTGGAGCCGGTTGAGCGGAATCTTGGTCGGGTTCATGGTGGCGTTCTTCCTGCGCAATTTCGGCGTCATCGGGGTGTTTGTGTTTGTCGCCGCGTGCATGGTGGTCGTGATCTTGTCGGTCGCGACGCTCGGGCCGCGCACAAACCGGCTGGAATTGGAGGCCATCGCGCACTGAGGAACAGCGCTCGCTCAAGACGGCGGGCGTTTCGGCGGAATCTGGCCCGCCTGCGCCGCCGCACTTCTGGCCGCGCCGTAGCCGCTCGCGCGCCGCGCGGGGCCGCGCTAGGATGCCGTACCGGAAATGCGCCGCCGCGAGGACTGGCTCTATGCCGAAAGTGACGTACATCGAGTTCAACGGGACGGCGCACGAGGTCGAGGTGCCGGTCGGGCTGTCGGTCATGAAAGGCGCCGTCAACAACGGCGTGCCGGGGATCGACGCCGATTGCGGCGGCGAATGCGCCTGCGCGACCTGCCACGTTTATGTTGACGACGCTTGGCTCGCCCGCACCGGCCTGCCGCAGCCCGGCTCGATGGAAGAGAGCATGCTGAGTTTCGCGGCGCTGAAGGAGGCGAATTCGCGCCTGTCGTGCCAGATCGCGATGTCGGAGGCGCTCGACGGCCTTATTGTGCGCCTGCCGGAGGGCCAGCATTAGCAATGGAGGCGGCCATGCCGCTGAATGTCGCGGTCGGCGTCGGGTTGATGGAGTTCCCATTTTCCGGCGCCGCCGCCTATTGGCGCTGGGTCGATCTGTGCGAAGCGGGCGGGGTCGATTCGATCTGGCAGACCGATCGGCTGGTCAGCCCGGTGCCGCATCTCGAATGCATGAGCGCGATGGCGGCGCTGGCCGGCCGCACCCGGCGTATCAAATTCGGCGTCAACGTGCTGTCTCTGGCGATGCGCGACGCGGTGCTCGTCGCGCGGCAATGTGCGACGATCGACTTTCTGTCAAACGGCCGGCTGCTGCCCGCGTTTGGCATCGGCAGCCCGCTGGGGCCGGAATGGACCGCCCTCAACCTCGACCCGAAGACGCGCGGCCGCAAGACCGATGAAGGGCTCGAGGTGATCCGCCGGCTGTGGTCCGAGGACCGGGTCGATTTCACTGGCGTCCATTACCAGCTCTCAGGCGCGACAATCGCGCCGAAGCCGGTGCAGCCCGATCTGCCGATGTGGATCGGCGGCTCGTCCGAGGCGGCGGTGCGGCGCACCGCGCGGTTCGGCACCGGCTGGCAGGCCGGGCCCGAGACGCCGGCGCAGGCCGTGCAGATGGTCACCGCGATCAAAAAGGCTGCCGCCGAGTTGGGCCGCGCGATCGACGACGACCATTACGGCGCCGGCATCTCCTACCGTTTCGGCGGGCCGGACGATCCGGCGCTGGTGCCGCTGTTCGACGCCTACAGGACGCGCACCGGACGCGAGCCGCGCGATTATTTTGCGATCGGCGACGCCGACGCGATCGTCGCCCGCATCGCCGAATATGTCGCGGCCGGCGTCTCTAAATTCATCCTGCGACCGGCTGCCCGCGGCGACGACGAGATCATCGCGCAGACCCGGCGGCTCATCGACGAGGTATTGCCGCGCGTCGCCGCACGCTGGCCGAAGCCGCACAGACGCCCCCCGCCCGCGCAGGCCGCCGAATGACAGGCGGCCGACCAGAGGAGGAGCGATGACGGGTTTCCGCGCCCTGGTGCTGCGTGAAGAGGCAGGCAAGGTCGCAGCGCGGCTCGAGACGCTCGACGATGCGCGTCTGCCCGAGGGCGATGTCACCGTTCGCGTCGAATATTCGACGCTGAACTACAAGGACGGCTTGATCCTGGAAGGTCAGGGACGCCTCGTGCGGCAATACCCACATGTGCCGGGGATCGACTTCGCGGGCACCGTTGCGGAGTCGGAGTC
>JASIAN010000184.1 GCA_030042035.1 Alphaproteobacteria bacterium
TCGGCCATCAGCGCCGCGGCATCGGCGCTACGGTCGCCCGAGCGCAGCATCGACAACGGCGGATAAATGCTCAGCCGAAAGCGGGCGCCGCGCCGCCGCTCGACCCGCACCGGCAACACGACGCAATCGAAATGCAGCGCGAGCAGGGCCAGGGCCGGCGCGGTCATCGCCGGTCGCCCGAAAAACGGCACGGCGATGCCGTCGTTCAGCTTCTGATCGACCAGCATTGCGAGGTGGCCGCCGCGCCGCAATGCCGCAAAGACGCGGCGCGAGCCGGCGGCGCCCTTCGGCGCAAAATCGCCGCCGCCGCGAAACCGCGCGATCATGCGATCGACCAGCGGGTTGTTGGCGGCGCGGTAGAGATGCGTCATGTCGAGGCCGTATTGCGCGGCCGCAAGCGGCGCCAGCTCCCAATTGCCGAGATGGCCGCCGAACATGACGATGGGCCGGCCGGCGGCCAGCGCTGCTTCGATATAGGCGAGGCCGCGGACCTCGACCCGGTTCGCCATGCCAAACACATCGATCCGCGCGAGATGCGGATATTCCGCCGCGACCCGGCCGAGATTGTCCCACATCAGGGCGATGATGCGCCGCCGCTCCGTCTCGGTAAGCTCGGGCAGCGCGCTTGCGAGATTGTGCCGGGCGCGGTCGGAAGTGGAAAGACGCGGCCCGATAAGCCGCGCCAGCGCGCCGCCCGCGGCAGAAGCGGCGTCAAGCGGCAGCGCGCTCATGATCGCAAAAAACAGCCGCGCGCCGGCCGCTTCGATGCGGTGATGCCAGCCGGCGGGCGGCGCCTGCGGCTCAGTCGCTAGCTGCGCGTCGGTCATATCCACCGGACAGCGCCGGCGCGAGGCGCGACAGCAACCCAAGGATAATTGCCGGATCGTCCCAGCGGAGCTCGATATCCAGCGTTTCGATGCCGGATTGCAGCGCCGCCGGCAACCGCACCCGATCCTTCGCCGTCGTCACGAGACGGGCGCCGGCTCGAGCCGCCTCGCGCCGCAAGCGGGCAAGCTCGCGGGCGCGGTAACGATGATGATCGGGAAAGGGATGCGCCGCGACAAGGATCGCACCGAGCGCGGTGAGGCTCGCGAAGAATTTCGCCGGGCGGCCGATCCCGGCAAATGCGACAACCCGGGCGCCGGCAAAACCCTCGCCGTGACGCGGTTGCAGGCGCGCGCGCAGCACCGGGAGGCCGGACGCGCGCACCGCTGGCGGCGGCTCGCCAGCACCGATCAGCACGATCGCGTCGGCGCGGGCAAGCCCGGCGATGATCGGTTCGCGCAGCGGCCCAGCCGGCATCAAACGCTCGTTGCCGAACCCGTATTCGGCATCGATGACGATCAGCGACAGGTCCTTGGCAATTGCCGGGTTCTGCAACCCGTCATCAAGCAGCACGAGGTCGGCGCCGGCAACGGCCGCGGCGCGGGCGCCGGCCGCACGGTCGCGCGCCAGCCAGCATGGTGCTTCGGCGGCGATCAGCAGTGCCTCGTCGCCGACCATGGCCGCATCATGGCATGCCGGATCGACGCGCAGCGGCCCCTTGAGGCAACCACCGTAGCCGCGCGTCACGACATGCGCGGCGATGCCGCGCGCGCCGGCCAGCGCCGCCAGCGACAATGCGACCGGGGTTTTCCCGGCGCCCCCGGCTACCAGATTGCCGACGCACGCCACCGGGGCCGGGACGCGTACGGCGTGGGCCGCTCGGCGCTGACGCCGCTGCGCTGCGGCGCCCCACAGCGCCGCAACAGGCGCCAGCAGCTGCGCGGCCGCGCCGGGCGGTGCGGCCCAGAATTCAGGGGCGCGCATCCGTTCCTACCGCGGCGCCAGTCGCCGCCTCGACGGGTTCGCCGCGTGGCCCCGAGGCGCCGGTTGCGGCTGGCACAATCGGTGCCAGCCGGTCGAGAAACGGTGCGAGGTGCGCCAGCACAGCCGCGAGCACGTCCTCGCCAGCCGCGGCCACCCGCGCCGCCACCTTGCCGCGCGCGGCGCATTCGGCCGGATCGCCGAGCAGCCGCGATACCGCGGCAGCGAGGCTCTCGGCGTCGCTGACCGGCAAGGCCGCACCCGCCTCGTCGAGGGCCTGCGCCATCGCGGCGCAGTTTGTCATGTCCGGCCCGTGCAAGACGACGCCGCCGAGCCGCGCCGCCTCGAACGGGTTGTGGCCGCCCTTTGCAACCAGCGAGCCGCCGATAAAGACAATGTCAACGAGCCGGAAAAACACGCCCAGTTCGCCCAGCGTGTCGGCCAGATAGATGTCGTTGTCGGCAGCGATCGGTTCGCCGGCGGCGCGGCGCGCCGGGCGCAGGCCGCGCGCGCGCAACATGGCGGCAATTGCCGGGCCACGGGCCGGATGGCGCGGCGCGATGATCGTCAAGAGGCCGGGATAGGCACGCGCGACGGCGGCATGGGCGGCGGCGACCGCTTCCTCTTCGCCGGCATGCGTGCTCGCCGCCAGCCAGACCGGCCGGCCGCCGATGTGACGGCGCAAGGCCGCGAGCGCCGCGGGATCGGCGGCGAGCGGCAGGGCCGCGGCCTTGAGATCGCCGACGCTCGCAACGCGCTCGGCACCGAGCGATCGAAACCGCGCCGCCTGCACCGCATCCTGAGCCAGGACCAGGCTGAAAGCGCGCAGGATCGGGCGGATGAGCCCCGGCAGCAGGCGCCAACGCGCCGCAGAGCCGGCCGACATCCGGCCGTTCACCAGCAGCATCGGCACGCCGCCGCGGCGCGCTTCCAGCACGAGGTTGGGCCACAATTCGGACTCGATCCAGATCGCGAGAGCGGGATGCCAGTAGTCGAGAAACCGCGCCACGGCACGCGGCACATCGATCGGCACAAATTGATGGCGCGTCCGCGGCGGCAAGCGGTCGGCCAGCAGCCGGGCCGACGTGACGGTGCCGGTTGTCAGCAATAGTTCGGTCCCGGCTCGCTCGGCGAGGATGCGCTCGGCCAGCGCCAGCACCGACTGCGCCTCGCCGACGCTCGCCGCATGAACCCATAGGAGCGGCCCCTGCGGGCGCGGCACGCCGGCGATGCCGAAGCGCTCGGACAACCGGCCGAGATCTTCCTTGCCGCGCCGACACCGTCGGACCACATAGCGCCGCGCCAGCGGCGCCGCCGCCCAAGTCAGCCCGCGATAGACGGCACCCCACGCCCGCGACATCTGCCGGGCGGCGGTTATTGGACCCCGAGGCGACCGGTTCCGGCCCGGTCATCCACGAGATGGCTGTCGTCGTTCCCCGGATCGCCTGGCGGGGCGCGGCGCTGAGCGCCGACTGGCGGGTCCGGGCTCATGGCCGTCGCGGCGGCGTGGCCGACCCGGCGGTCGGCGTCCGCGGTCATTGCGTTGAGGCGCCGCTCGACGAGCCGCCGAGCATCCTCGAGTTCGGCCGCATCGAGATTGGGGGCAATCGCAATCGGCTCGCCGATGAGGAAAACGCCGCGGCCGAACGGCAGCGCAAGGTGAAAGCTGTCCCAGCTCGCGAGGATGCGGCGTCGGCTGGTTGCAAAGGTCACCGGCACGATCGGCACGGCCGCGAGCCGCGCCAGGTTCACAAGGCCGGCGCTGGCGACCATCGCCGGTCCGCGCGGCCCGTCGGGGGTGATGCCGACGCACTCGCCCGCCGCCAGGCGGTTCAGCATTGCGCGCAATGCCGTCGAGCCACCGCGGCGGGTCGAACCGGTGATCGAGCCGACGCCGAATTGGCCGACCGCATCGGCGATGATGCGGCCGTCGCGATGCGCCGAGATCAGGATGTGCATCGGCGCCTGCCGCCGCCACACCATCGGGATCATCAGCATCCGTCCGTGCCAGAAGGCGCCGATAAAGCTTTGCCCTTCGGCGCGCAGCTGGCGCGGAATATCGCCGCCCTCAACGCTCCACCGATTAGTGAAATAGACGAGGCGGATATAGAGGGCGATGCCCCAGCACAAGAGGTGGCGCAGCCGGGTGCTGCGCAGGATGCGGCGTCGCCAGCGGCTCGGCGCCTTCATGCGCCTTCGGCCTCGGCGGCTTCGGGCAGGCGATCGACGGCCTCGCGCGTGCTCGCGAATTGCGTGCGATAGAGGCGTGCGTACAGCCCACCCGACGCCAGCAGTTCGGCGTGACGGCCGGTCTCGACGATGCGGCCGCGCTCCATGACGCAAATCAGATCGGCGCCGATAACCGTCGACAGCCGGTGCGCGATGACAATGGTCGTGCGGCCGCGCATCAGGCGCCTGAGCGCCGACTGCACCTGCCGTTCGGACTGGGTGTCAAGTGCCGAGGTCGCCTCGTCGAGCAGCAGGATCGGCGCATCTTTCAGCATTGCGCGGGCGATTGTGATGCGCTGCCGCTGGCCGCCCGACAACCGGATGCCATGCTCGCCAACCAGCGTGCCATAGCCCTGCGGCAATTCCCGGATGAAGCCGTCCGCGCCGGCGGCCGCGGCGGCAGCTTCGATTTCTTCGTCTGACGCGCCAAACCGGCCATAGGCAATGTTGGCCCGCACCGTATCGTC
>JASIAN010000185.1 GCA_030042035.1 Alphaproteobacteria bacterium
AAGCCAATTTCGTCGCGGCAACCCTGGAGGACCATGACCGTACGGTCCAGATCGCTGCGCGCGACGGTGAACGTCAGATCGGTCGTCCTTCCGTCCTCCGACACATTTTGCACGATCATGTCGATGTTGATTGCGTGGTTGGCCAGCGGACCGAAAATCGCCGCCGCCACGCCGGGCCGGTCGGCGACCCGCTGCACGGTGATCTTTGCTTCGTCGCGGCTGTAGGCGATGCCGCTGACCACCCGCTTTTCCACGATCTCGTCCTCGTCGACGACGAGCGTTCCGGGCGTGTCGGAAAAGCTCGACAAGACCTGAAGCCGCACTCGATGGTTCATCGCCATTTCGACCGAGCGCGTCTGCAACACGCGCGCTCCCTGCGATGCCATTTCGAGCATTTCTTCGTAGGTGATTCTACTCAGCTTCTGCGCCTTGGCAACGATGCGCGGGTCGCTCGTGTAGACCCCGTCGACATCGGTGAAGATGTCGCAGCGATCGGCCTTCAGCGCCGCGGCCAGCGCGACCGCCGAGGTATCCGAGCCGCCGCGACCCAGGGTCGTGATGCGGCCCTTCGGACTCAGCCCCTGAAACCCGGCCACAACGCCGACCTGGCCGGCCCCGAGGCGCCGCTCCAGTTCGGCGGTCTCGATCGCCTCGATGCGCGCCTTGCCGTGCACTTCATCGGTGCGGATCGGAACCTGCCAGCCGAGCCATGAACGCGCGTCGACGCCCAGCGCCTGCAAGGCAAGCGCCATCAGCCCGGCCGTTACCTGCTCGCCCGAGGCGACGACAACATCGTATTCGCGGGCATCATGCAGCGGGTTGATCTGGCGGGTCCAATCGACGAGCTGGTTGGTCGTGCCGGCCATCGCCGAGACGACGACGGCGACCTCGTTGCCGGCCTCGACCTCGCGCTTGACGCGCGCCGCCGCGTTCCTGATGCGGTCGAGATCGCCGACCGAAGTGCCGCCGAATTTCTGGACAATGCGCGCCATGTCGTTCTCGTAACCCATCATTCGCCCGCTGGGCAAACGCCGTTTCACAGACCCGGGCGATCGCTTACAACCGCCGGCATGAGCGACTTCGGCGGCACCGTGGACCCGCGGGACATCGATCGGTTCGCTCGGCACAGCGCGAGCTGGTGGGATCCGGGCGGCAGCTTTCGTCCGCTCCATCAAATAAATGCCGTTCGCCTCGATTTCATCCGCCGCGAGCTGATCGCGCATTTTCGCCGCGACGCGACCGCGCTCACGCCGTTTGCCGGGCTCAGCCTCGCCGATATCGGCTGCGGCGGCGGCCTTGTTGCCGAGCCGATGACCCGGCTCGGTTTCACGGTTACCGGCATCGACGCCGATCCCGGCGCCATTGCCGTTGCGCGCGAGCATGCCGCGGCGAGCGGTCTCGTGATCGATTACCGGATCGGCGATATCGCTGCGCTGGTCGGCGGCGCCGAGCGGTTCGACGTTGTACTGGCGCTGGAAATCGTCGAGCACGTCGCCGATCGTGCGGCGTTCTTCACGGGTCTCGGAGCGCTCCTCAAGCCCGGCGGCGCGTTTATCGGCGCGACGCTGAACCGCACCGCGCGCTCCTTCGCGCTGGCGATTGTCGGCGCCGAGTATGTGCTTGGCTGGCTGCCGCCCGGCACGCATGATTGGCGGCAATTCGTGCGCCCGTCGGAATTCGTGCTCGGCCTGCGCCGCGCCGGGCTGCAAACGAATCGCCTCGCCGGCCTTGGTTATGACTGGCGCAGCGGAAGCTGGCGGGAAAGCGACGATCTGTCGGTCAACTACATGCTCGCGGCCCGGCGCTGAATTTCGCCCGAGTGCGTGGCGGCGGCCACCTGATGGTTGTAGGATGGCAGCCGAGGGGCCGGCTCGGGGTTCGGCATGAACGCGACGCAACACCGCGCAGTCGATGCGCAGCTTGACAAGGCTGCCGCCGTGTGCGCCGGCCGCGGCGCGCAGCTGACGCCGTTGCGCCGCCATGTGCTGGGCCTGATCCTCGATGCCGACGCGCCACTGACCGCCTATCAGCTACTCGACCGCCTGCGGGCGGCGCGCAAGGGCGCGGCGCCGGCGACGATCTATCGCGCGCTCGATTTTCTGTTGGCGCAACGGCTCATCCACAAGGTCGAACGGCTAAACGCTTTCGTCGCGTGCGCAGAAAGCGGTCATGAGCATCCGGCGCAGTTCCTGATCTGCCGGCAATGCGGCGCGGTTACCGAGATCGAGGACAGGGTTGCCGCCAGCGCCCTCGAACACGCCGCCGAGCGCGAGGGTTTCCACCCGCGCATGACGGTCGTCGAGATCGAGGGCACCTGCGCCGCCTGTTTCCAGCCCGCCTGATCGCGCGGATCCAGCAATCACTCGCTCCGCGTGCTTCTCAGCCGAAGCGGGTGGGGGCGAACGGGGCGATATCGATGGCGGCTGGGCGGCCGGCGATGAGGTCGGCGACAATCCGGCCGGTCATCGGCGCCGCGGTCATGCCGACATGGCCGTGGCCGAAGGCGTAGATCACGTCCGGGCTGGCCCGCGAGCGCCCGATAACGGGCAGCGAATCGGGCAGCGACGGGCGGTGGCCCATCCATGCCGCCAGCCGCTCGTCAGGGTAACCAGCGGCAAGACCGGGCAGCATGCGGCGGCCGTGTTGCAACAGAATCCTGGCGCGCCGCCAATCGGGCGGCGCTTTGAGGCCGGCGAGTTCGACGGTGCCGGCGAAGCGCAGCCCGGGCTCCATCGGCGTCGCGACGAATTTGCCGTCGGCATCGGCGATCGGCAGGCGCGGCATGACCTCGGGGTCGCGGATCATCAGGTGATAGCCGCGCTCGGTTTCGAGCGGCACCTTGTCGCCGAGCCCGGCGGCGAGCGGCTTCGACCACGCGCCGGCGGCGACGACCGCCATGTCGGCCGCCAGCTCGCCGGCCTCGGTGCGGATCGCGGTCAGCCTGCCGCCGTCGAGGCGGAAGGCCTGCGCCTCGGCGCGGATCACCGCGCCGCCGTGGCGCACGAAATGCTCGACCAGCGCGCTCACCAGCCCGAACGGGTTGCTGGTGTGGCCGTTTTCGCGCACCAAGAGGGCGCGCACGTAATCGCGCGACAGGGCCGGCTCAAGCTGGCGCAGCTCGTCGGCGTCGAACTCGTCGACCGCGACCCCGTTCTCGCGCCGCAAGGTCCAGGCGAGCCCGTCTTTCGCCAGCGCTTCGTCGGAGCGGTAGACGTAGAGATGGCCGCGCTGATGGACGAGATGCTCGGCGCCCGCGTCCTTGATCAGCGGCTGCAGCGCCGACAAGGTCGGGCCGACCAGCGGGCGCAGCGCGCGCGCCTGGGCATGCACTTTCTCCTCGCTGCCGGCGCGCACAAAGCGCCAGAGATACGGCAGGATCGACGGCAGATAGCTCCAGCGCAGCGACAGCGGCCCGAGCGGATCGCGCAGCCAGCCGGGCACTTTCCTGACGACCCCCGGCGACG
>JASIAN010000186.1 GCA_030042035.1 Alphaproteobacteria bacterium
GGGGCCCTGGAACGCGAGATACCATTCGAGCCGCGCCTTGCGCAGCGCCGGCGGATCGTTTTTCGGCAAACAGGCCCAGCCGTTGATCTCCATATAGTCGGGGCTCGACGGATAGAACGTGCGGAACACCCACCAGCCGTCGATGACCATCAGGTTCGGGAAGATCAGGTAATTGCCGGCGCCGCCCTCGACCATGCGTGCCTTTTCGGGACCGTAACGCTCGACAAGCCCGGCGCGAAACTTCGTCAGATCCGCGCCGGCATGCTTTTCCAGGTAGCCCCGGTTCACCGCCGGCCGGCCATCGGTGCTGGGGTAATATGTCGTCACATGGCCGTTCCCGAGTGGCACAGTGCCACGCCGCATGTTGGACACGGCGCCGAGTTGCGCCGCGGCAACCTGCTGCGCCCGCCGGGCGTCGCCAAGCCCTTCCGACTCGAGCCAGTGCGAGAAGAACCGCTCATGTGTATAAGCGGCGTGATAGCCGTCCATGCTGTTTTCGACGAGCAGCTTCCAGTTGGCCCGCATCGAATATTTGAACTGCCCATGGACGAATTCCATGTCTCCAAGGTCAAGCGTGTTGTCGAAGACGGCGAGCGCATCACCCATGTAGCTTTCGAAGCTCTCGATCTCAGGATCGAAACTTACAAAGATGCAGCCGCGGTAGTTGTGTATGCGCGGCGCCGGCTCGAGGCCGAGCGCAGCGCGGTCGAAGGCATCGCTATAGGCCTCTTCGCCGGGAACCCCCTTGAGTTCGCCGCGGGTGCCGTAAATCCAGCCGTGGTAGAAGCAGCGGAAGAATTCGGCGCCGGAGCCCTTTTGTTCGCGGCACACGAGATTGCCACGATGGCGGCACGTATTCATTAGGATGCGGATCTTGCCGTCATCGCCGTGCGCCAGGATCACCGGCCGACCGGCCACAGAGCGCGTCACAAAATCGCCAGGGTTGGGAAATTCCGAGATGTGGCCGGCAAACAGCCAGCTCCGGTCGAAAATCCGCGTCCGCTCCTGCTCGAAGATCTCGCGATCGACAAAGACGCTCCGGTGCACGCGGAAAATGCCGTCCTCGCGATCGTCGAGGATCAATCCTGCGGCGTTCCTCCCGTCTACCATCATTCGTTCCTTCTCGGGCTTGCACCGTCGGGCCAGAGAACGACCCCATCCCTATCGTTGCACAAACCGCCCGACTTGTGCGAGCGGCCGCTACCGGCCACCCGCAAGTTTGGCTCGGCCGATCGCGAAAGCAGCAAACGGCGCGTCTCGCCGATGGCCGCTGCGACGCGGCGCGTTTGGCCGCTCACGATGGCTTGCGGCAGAATTTGAGGGTCTCGTTATCGACCAGCTGCCGCGCGTCGGATATCGTCACTGATGCGAACCGTAGCACGATGGGCTCGAATAATTGGCGGCGCTGTCGGACAAGATTTTTCGCCAAGTGGCGATCGCGCGGCTCTCCTCGCCGGAGCAGCTCGACAGGCTGATCACAGTGACCTCGCCGATGGGCTGGGCGGCGCTCGTGGCGATTGTCACTTTGCTGTTTGCGGTCGTCGCCTGGGGAATATTCGGCCAGGTGGCGACGCGGGTCGAAGGCGCCGGGATACTCGTCTCGCGCGGGGGCGAAGTGTTCGACGCGATGGCGCCGGCGGCAGGGACGCTGGCAAGCGTCGAGCCAATCGGGGCCGCAGTTAGAAAGGGCGACATCGTCGCCACGCTGGACGATGTCCGGCGCCGGCAAAACCTCGATCATGCACAAAATGTCTTGCGCGAACAGCAGGCACAACTGACAGCACTGAACGCGCGATTTGACCGTGAAATCGCCGCCCGGCGAACCGTCGATCAGCAGCAACGCGCAAACCTTGCCGACATCATCCGCAATGCCGAGCAGCGCCGCCAGTTTTATGCAAGCGAACTGACGAGAGACCAACCAATCGCCGCAAAGGGGTTTTTGACCCACCGCTATGTGCAGGAGACGCGGCAGTTGATGGAATCGGCGATGCAGGACGAGGAACGCGCACGCAGCGACTTGCTGCGCATCGCCGCCGAGGCGCTCGATCAAACCGATCGCCGCGACCAAGACGTCTGGGATCAGCAGCAAGCGGTTGGCGTGGCGCGCCGCGCAGTCGAGGAATTGCAGACTCGCCTTGACCAGGACACCCGCATCGTCAGTCCAATCGCCGGCCACATCACAGAATTAAAAGCCGACATCGGCACCGTCGTCACTCCGGGAAAGCCGGTTGTCAGTATCGAAAAGGCCGGCAGGGGCCTTGAGTTGATCCTGTATATCCCGCCCGAGCAGGGCAAGAAGGTCAGACCTGGAATGGAGGTGCGTATCGCACCCGCGACGGTCAACAAAGAAGAGTTCGGCACCCTGACGGGACGGGTTGTTGATGTTTCCGAGTTCCCAGTCTCCCCAGAAGGCATGTTGGCGGTGTTGGGTAATCCCGACCTCGTCAAGCTCTTCTCGGCCCAAGGCGCACCTTACGCCGCCAGAGTTCGGCTGTTTCGCGACGCTGCGAGCCCGAGTGGCTACCAGTGGTCGACCGGCAAAGGCCCACTTATCGCCTTGTCGGCCGGCACAATGGCGTCCGGTGAGGTCACGGTGCGCACCCAAGCGCCGATCACGCTGGTCCTTCCCTTGCTGCGCGAAAAGACCGGCATCGGCGGATAGACAAGATGGTTTTGGCTGGCGGGAGGTGAACGAAGCAATATCCCGCGCCCAATACCCTCGCTGATATGGCTATTCCGGCCGACCAGCGCAGCGAATTGTACGATGCGCCGGATGGGCTATGCTACTTGAACGCGTGCTGATGTCTGCTGCCGTATGAGACGATATCGGTGACCGGAAGGCCATATGAGCGCTGCTGCCGCTGAACCTGCGCTGCGGCCGCGCGTTCGGCTGCCGCGGTTCCGCCTGCCCTCAATGCACTTTCCGGCATTGATCCGCCGCAGTGTTTGCCCCACGCCGACCGTCTTGCAGATGGAAGCGGCGGAATGTGGCGCCGCCAGCCTCGCGATGATCCTTGCGTATCACGGACGTTGGGTGCCACTGGAGGAGTTGCGGATCGCCTGCGGCGTCTCGCGCGACGGCAGCAAAGCCAGCAACATATTGAAGGCAGCGCGCCGTTACGATCTCGCGACCAAGGGCTTCAAGAAGGAGCCTGACGAACTCGACGAGCTGCCGCTGCCTTCGATTATTCATTGGAACTTCAATCACTTCGTCGTTTTCGAAGGGTTTCGCGGCGAGTGGGCGTTTATCAACGACCCGGCGGTAGGGCGCCGACGGGTACCGCGCGCGGAGTTTGACGAATCGTTTACAGGAGTCGTGCTCGCGTCGGAACCGACGGGCGAATTCCGCCGCGTTGGCAGCCCACCGCGGGCAATTCCGATCCTGTGGCGTCAGCTCGCCGGTGCGGGCGCCGGACTGAATCTGATTGTCTTGCTCAGCCTGACCCTTGTCGTGCCCGGCATCCTTGTTCCGGCCTTTGCCCGCGTCTTTGTCGACGATGTGCTGATCGGCCATAATTGGAACTGGCTTGCGCCGCTGCTGATCGGGCTGACGCTGACCGCGTTGCTGCGCGCCGTGATCTTGGCGATCCGCCAGCATTATCTGCTGCGGCTGGAAACCAAGCTCGGCCTGACCATGGCCAGCCGCTTCTTCTGGCATGTGCTGCAATTGCCGATCGGCTTTTTCGCGCAACGCCATGGGGGCGACGTCGCGAGCCGCATCGTCGTCAACGAAGAAATCGCGAAGTTGCTGTCGGGCGAACTCGCCGGGACGATGCTGCGTCTGGCGACAGTCGCTTTTTACGCGATGTTCATGATGGCTTACGATGCCGTTCTAGCCGCAGTGGCGGTGCCGCTCGTGTTACTGAATTTCGCGGCGCTGCAGTTGGTCGGCCGGCGTCGCGAGGATGCTGCCCGGCGGCTCGCACAGGACCGCGGAAAGCTCGCGGCGGCCACCGTCGGCGCCATCCGCTCGATCGAGACAATCAAATCATCGGGTCTCGAGCAGGATGCGTTCGCTAACTGGGCTGGCCATCACGCCAAGGCGTTGGTAGCCGGCCAGGAGCTCGATCGCCAAACCGCACTGCTCGCCGTAGTTCCACCGCTCCTGACCGCACTCGAGAACGCAGCGGTGCTGGGCGTCGGCGCGTTCCGAATTATGGCCGGCTCGATGTCGATCGGCGAATTAGTGGCCTTCCAAACCTTGATGGCGAGTTTCACAGAGCCGATCGGACAGCTCGTGGCGCTCGGCGCCAAATTGCAGCAGGTCAAGGCGGATCTTGCCCGCGTTAGCGACGTGACCGCGTACCCCCCGGACCCGCGGGCAGTGCGGCGTGCTGCGCAGCCGGAGCAACGAGGCGATGATGCCGGAGCCGTCGCGCGCCCGGCCCGGCTGGCTGGCGGCATCGAGCTGCGTAACGTCACCTTCGGGTACAATCCAAACGAGCCGCCGCTTATCCAAAATTTCAACCTGACGGTGCCGCCGGGTGCGCGAGTGGCACTCGTCGGTGCCTCAGGCAGCGGCAAGTCGACTATCAGCCGATTGATTTGCGGCGTTTATCCGCCGTGGGCGGGCGAAATATTGTTCGATGGCTGGCCGCTGGCGGAAATCCCAAGCGAAGTGCTGGCAAACTCCCTTGCTTACGTCGATCAGGACGGGTTCTTATTTGCCGCGACCGTGCGCGACAATATTACCTTGTGGGATCACAGCGTTGAGGAAAATCGGTTGGCGGCAGCGTTGCAGGATGCCGAGATCTTTGACGATATTGCGCTGCGCCCGGGGGTCTACGACTATCGCGTCGCGGAAGGTGGTAGCGATTTCAGCGGAGGCCAGCGTCAACGCCTCGAAATCGCCCGCGCGTTGGTAAGCGAGCCGACAATACTGGTACTGGACGAGGCGACCTCGGGTCTCGACCCGTTGGTCGAGGAGCAAATTGACGACAATATCCGCCGCCGCGGTTGTTCCGCGATCATCGTTGCCCACCGTCTGTCAACCATCCGCGATTGCGACGAAATCGTCGTGCTGGCCAATGGTCATATTGTCGCTCGCGGCGCCCACGACGAACTGATCGATAGCTGCGTCGCATACCGTGATCTTTTGCAGGGCGAGTGAGCAGCGATGGCGCTGCGCAGCCATGCTCCTGTACCAAAGGCGGCCATCCCGACCAATCTGAGCGAACCGGCGCCGCGCGGTTCGTCGGCTGGAGTCACGCTCCGCATCGACGGCGCGCCCAGCGACGGCTGGCTGGTTGAGTGCGGGCGGCTCGACCTGTTCGCGGTGTCGCTGGCAAAAGGCGAGCCGGGCCGGCGACACCCGCTTTGCTCGATCGAGGCGGGAGGCCTGATCCTGCCGATCCCGGGGGCTATCGGGCACATGGTAATCGGCATCGGACAGCACGGCGCCGCGGTCGCGCGCATGAATGCGGCCGATCTCGCAGCCCGGCCGATCACGCAGCAGGCTGCACTGATCGACCGTTGGATCACCGAGATCGCCGCGGGCGTATTTGGGGAAACCGCCGGTTCCGCTGACGACGTGATCACCGAGCCCGGCGAAAGCGTCGCGCTTGTCGCCGGACAGGTGCTGCGAGCGCCGCGGCGAGCGGTATGGGTGATCCCGCGTCGCGGCCGGCTCCTTTCCGGTTACGGCGGCGGCGCGGCGGCAACGGCGGCGACCGTCAGCAGCGCGATGCCCATTGTCGGCGGGCTGCAGCTGAGGGCGGAGGCCGACAGCGCGGTCGATTGTATGACTACCGAGGCCGCACTCGCCGCCGGCCTCGGCACCCGCGGCCTCAAATTGTTCCAACGGGCGGTCGCGGCAGGTCTTGTCGAACATATCAGGCGGCATGAGGCGGCCGGGGGTCAGCGGATCGCCGCCCGGGCGGTTATCGATCGGCTCAGTATTGAAGACGGACTGCGGCAGCTGGCGGGCGTCGTCGGCGCCGTACCTCAGCCCTCGGCGCACCCTCCCGGAGGCAGCCCCGCTGTCGCCGCGTTGAGCGCGGTCGCCGATTATCTGGGCGTCGCCATCGGGCGCATTCCGCGCTCTTCCGGCTCCGCGGAAACGACGCTCCGGGCGGCGGCCAGGGCGAATGGCATCGGTCTACGGAGGGTTTTGCTGCGCGATGAATGGTGGCGCACCGACAACGGCGTCCTGTTCGCCTGGCGCGGCGAGGTGCGTCGCCCGGTGGCGTTGCTGCCGGTCGGGCATCGTGGCTATCGGCTGTGGGATCCGGCCGAAAACGCGTGGGTGAGGGTAGATGCTGCGGTGGCCGGCGAGATCGCCGCTCACGCGATGATGGCATATCGGCCGATGCCGGAGCGGATCGCCGGGATCGTCGCGCTCCTGGGGTTCGCGGTTGGAGGTTTGGGTGACGAATTGGCGACGATTTTCGCGATGAGCCTTGCGGCGGGAGCCGGTGCCGCGCTGCTGCCGCTCGCGACCGGGTATCTGTTTGGCTCGGTGATACCGCGCGCCGAGATCAGTCAAACACTTGCGGTCGTTCTCGGGCTTCTGTTGGTCGCTTTCGGCACCGGCGCTTTCGAGCTGACCCGAGCGATCGGGGTATTGCGCCTCGAAGGCCGTCTGGAGATGGCGCTTCAACCTGCGCTGATGCTGCGCTTGCTCGGCTTGCCGGCCAACTTCTTCCGGGGCTTCGGCAGCGGCGAGCTGATGAATCGTGTGTTGTCAATCCAGGCAATGCGTCGGCTCATTGCCGGCAACACGCTGGTGTCGGTGCTTTCCGCGCTGTTTGGGCTGACCAGCCTGATCGTGATCCTCTTTTACAGTGCGTTTCTCGCGATCTTTGCAGCCGCGGTGGTCGCCGTTGCCGGTGTGGTGACGGCAGCGCTGGCGCTGCTCGAACTGCGGCAGGAACGTGCCCGGGTCGCACTGCGCGGCCAGGAAGACGGACTGCTTGTCCAGATCCTGCAAGGCATCGCCAAGCTGCGCGTCGCGGCCGGTGAGGCGCGGGTTTACGGGGTCTGGGCGGCGCTATTCGCGCAGCAGAAGCGGCGCTTTTTGGCAGCCCAACGTTATGCGGCAGCAAGCGAGGTATTTGGGGAAGTCTTTCCGATCCTTGCCCTTCTTGCGCTGTTTTTCGCCGCGTCGCGGCTGCTGGCGCCGGAGAAGAGCGGTGCATCGGCGTTGGGGCTCGGCGCCTTTCTCGCGATCAACGCCGCCTTTGGACAATTGCTTGCTGCGACGGTCGCGATGGCACGGGCGTTGGCGACAACGCTCGAACTGGTGCCGCTGTTCGAGCGGGTTCGGCCGATCCTCAGCGCGCTGCCCGAAGCGCGCGCCGACAAGAGCGAGGCGGCGCCGGTGAGCGGGCGCATCGAGCTGAGCGGCGTGAGCTTCCGGTATGCCGCCGGCACGCGGCTGGTGCTGGACGACATCTCATTGCGGATCGATCCCGGATCGTTCGTCGCCCTTGTTGGCCCGTCGGGCAGCGGCAAGTCGACCCTGCTCCGCCTTCTGCTCGGTTTCGAGACCGCCGAGAACGGCGACATTCTCTACGATGGTCAATCGCTCACCACGCTCGACACCGGTTCGCTGCGGCGCCAGATCGGCGTTGTTCTGCAGCACTGTCGGCTGACGACGGGCAGCATCTTCGAGAACATCACCAACGGTCTGCCATATACGCTCGACGACGCCTGGGCCGCCGCGCGCCTCGCCGGGATCGCGGCCGACATCGAGGCGATGCCGATGGGCATGCACACGCTGCTGATGGAGGGTTCTGCGACAATATCGGGCGGCCAGCGCCAGCGGCTGATGATCGCCCGCGCCTTGATCGGCCGCCCGCGCATCCTGTTGTTCGACGAGGCGACGAGCGCCCTCGACAACCGCTCGCAGGCGATCGTCATGCAGTCGCTCGAGCGGCTCAGCGCGACGCGGGTCGTCATCGCGCATCGCCTCAGCACGGTCGAGCGCGCCGACCGCATCTATGTGCTCGAGCGCGGCCGGATTGTCGAATCCGGCAGCTTCGCCGAGTTGATCGCTGCCGACGGCCCGTTCAGCCGCCTGGCGCGGCGGCAAACCCTGTGACCCCGGAGGAGAGCAGCGATGCGCAAGGTCCTTTACATCTTGGGCCAGCTCAACGACGGCGACATCGAATGGTTGGCCGAACGGGGCGTGCGGCGCCGGCTTGCCGACGGCGAGGTCATCGTGCGCGAAGGCGAGCCGATCGACGCGCTGTTCATCACGCTGTCGGGCAGGTTTCGCGTCACCCTCAGTGACGGCACCGAAGTCGCGCGGCTCGGGACCGGCGAGGTCGTCGGCGAGATCGCGTTTGTCGATTCGTCGCCGCCGTCGGCGACGGTGACTGCAGTGGGCGACGCCAGCGTACTCGTGCTGCCGCAGGCGCTGCTGCGGCAGCGGCTCGCCGAGGATGCGCCGTTTGCCGCACGGTTCTATCGCGCGCTCGCGATCTTTCTGGCCGACCGCTTGCGCGCGACGACGCGCCGGCTCGGCTACGGCGCCGCGGGCGACCTCGACCGCGAGGGAGTGCTGGCGGACGAGATCGATATCGGCGTGCTCGACACGCTGTCGCAGGCCGGCGACCGCTTCACCCGGCTGTTGCAGAGCTTGGCGGCAGAGTGATCTTGCAGGCGAAGGCGGATCTCACCGGCCGCCGCGATTGTCCCCATTGCCGCTGTTGCCGCCGGCAACGTTCTTCAGTTCGTCCTCGCTGAGTTCGGCCTTGCTGACCTCACGATCCTTGCCGAGCGGTTTCTTTTTCTCCGCCGTCTTGCTCTGGATTTTGCTGTCGCGCGCCATACGTCCCTCCATCTTTCCCCAGGGTTGATAATAACAACTAGGCGCAGGGTGATCGTGCAGCCGAGTGCGCCCCGGCCGCCGATGCCCCGGCGGTCGGGAAACCGCCATTTAGCCCGGTGCTTCCGTCGACCAGCCTACAGATTGCCCCTGTAGGTCTCGTTACCTAGCCCGCCGCCGGCAATGTTCTTCAACTCGTCCTCGCTGAGCTCGGCCTTGCTGACCTCACGATCCTTGCCGAGCGGCTTCTTTTTTTCCGTCGTCTTCCTCTGGATTTTGTGTTCCCGCGCCATACGCCGCTCCATCCTTCCCCAAGGTTGATAACGACAACTAATGTTAGCTCATCGCATCGGCAAGCGCCACCGTGCGAGCGCGCCGCCGCGCGGCGCATTGTTCCGGTTACCGTGCTTCTTCAAATTATCGCTTGACGTGAACGAGTATCACGTTTATTTTGACTCTTGGCGAAATACAAAAAGATGTGGGGATGGATCAAGGCCGCGCGATTGCTGCGCTTGGGGCGCTCGCCCAGGAAACCCGCCTCGCGCTGTTCCGGCTGCTCGTGACCTGCGGGCCTGAGGGCTTACGGGCGGGGGTGATTGCGGAACGGCTGGGCGTACAGCCGTCGTCGCTCACCTTCCACCTGCACCAACTCATGCACGCCGGCCTGATTACGCAGCGCCGGTTAAGTCGGCAAATTATCTATTCCGCCGAGTACGAGACAATGAACGCGTTGCTCGGCTACCTGACCGAAAATTGCTGCGGCCGCGACGCGGTCTGCGCGCCGGTGTGCGACCCGGCGGCCGCCTGCGCCGGTGCCGCACCGCAAACTTCCGCCGCTTAGGAGCCGGGTCAAATGGACGACGCTCAGATCAAGGAAATGGTGCGCACACGCTACGGCAGCATTGCCGCCGCGGTCAGCGAAACGAACTGCTGCGCGCCGGCGACCTCTTCCTGTTGCGGCCCCGATGCGGCGGCGACCCGGCACGACAAGGCGCTCCGAATGGGCTACTCGGAAGCTGAGCTGGCCGCGATCCCCGAAGCCGCCAATCTCGGCCTCGGCTGCGGCAATCCGCAAGCCATCGCCGCGATGCGGCCGGGCGAAACCGTCGTCGATCTCGGCAGCGGCGCCGGGTTCGACTGCTTTATCGCCGCACAGCAGGTCGGCGCGACCGGTCATGTGATCGGCGTCGACATGACACACGAAATGCTCAAGAAGGCCCGCGCCAATGCGGCGGCAATCGGCGCCGCGAATACCGAGTTTCGCCTCGGCGAACTCGAACACCTGCCGATCGCCGACAACACGGCGGACGTCGTGATCTCGAATTGCGTGATCAATCTCGTTCCCGACAAGGAACAGGTGTTTCGCGAAGCCTACCGCGTGTTGAAGCCTGCTGGCCGGTTGGCGGTATCGGACATCATCAACACCGCGCCCCTGCCCGCCGATTTGCAGGGCGATCCGGCGCTGCTGTGCGGCTGCGTCGCCGGCGCGGCCGCGACCGAGCGCATCGAAGCATGGCTCGGTGCTGCCGGGTTTGTCGATGTGCGCATCGCGCCCAAGCCCGAAAGCCGCGAGCTGATCGCGACCTGGGCGCCCGGAAGCGGGATCGAAAATCACATCGTGTCGGCGATCATCGAGGCCCGCAAGCCGTGAGCGAGGTGGGCGGCATGAGCGGCGAGCGAACCTACAACGTCCTGTTTCTTTGTACGGGCAACTCGGCCCGAAGCATCATGGCCGAAGCTTTGGTCGAGCATTGGGGCAAGGGGCGGTTCAAGGGATATAGCGCCGGCAGCTTTCCGAAAGGCCAGGTGCATCCGCTCGCGGTCGAGTTGCTGCAAAAGCTCGCTTTGCGAACAGACGGGCTGCGCAGCAAAAGCTGGGATGAATTCGCCCGGCCCGGCGCGCCGGTCATGGATTTCGTGTTCACGGTTTGCGATCAGGCCGCCGGCGAAGTGTGCCCGGTATGGCCCGGCAACCCGATCACGGCGCATTGGGGCATGCCCGACCCCGCGGCAGCCGAAGGCAGCGAAATCGAGCAGCGCAACGCGTTCCGCGATGCGTTCCGTGCCCTCGAAAACCGCATCAAGCTCTTTACCTCCTTGCCGATCGACAAGCTTGACCGCATGGCGATCAAGTGGCGGGTCGATGAAATCGGCCAGCTCCGCCTCGTGCGCGAGCCCTCGCCGTGAGCGTGCTGGCCCCCGTTGCGCGGCCGGCGGCCCTCATTCGCCCGCTTGCGCATGCGGCTCTGATCGAACTGGTGGCGACGGCGTTCCTGCTGATTGCCGTGGTCGGCTCCGGCATCATGGCCGAGCGGCTGAGCGGCGGAAACGTCGCCCTCGCGCTGCTTGCCAACGCCGTCGCGACGGGCGGCGCGCTCGTCGCACTGATCCTTGCCTTCGGCCCGCAATCGGGGGCGCACATGAACCCGATCGTGACGCTGGCCGCGGCTGCCACCGGCGGGCTGCGCTGGCACGCCGTGCCAGGCTATATCGCCGCGCAGATCCTCGGGGCGATCCTCGGAGTGTGGCTCGCGCACATCATGTTCGCGCTGCCGGTCTGGGAACTCTCACAGCATGCGCGCACGGGCCTGCCGCAATGGGTCGCGGAGACGATCGCGGCCTTCGGCCTGCTGCTGGTGATCTGGGGCTGCCGTGTGCACCGGGAGCCGGTCACGGCTTTCGCCGTCGGCGCCTACATTACCGGAGCTTATTGGTTCACCGCCTCGACATCGTTCGCTAATCCGGCGGTGACGATTGCGCGGACGTTGACCGACACCTTCGCCGGCATCCGGCCGGTCGATGCGCCGGGCTTTATCATCGCGCAGTTCGTCGGCCTGGCTCTGGCGTTGCCGCTACTGCATCGCGCACCGCCGGCTCACGAGCGTTGATCTAAGGGACGCAGTGTTCCGCTTGTGCGCACGTTGCTGGCGACCCGCGCCGGCCGAGACAGCCAGGACGATTGCATGCGCGGTATGGCATATAGTGCCGTGCAGGCCAGTAGAATGATGCCGAGCGCGGAAAGAGCATGCAGCCGGGTGCAAAGCCACAGAGCAGCGGAACCGAACGGGTGTGGGAGTTGTGGGAGCAGCCCGGTGCCGGTGGGGCGCGACCCCTTCGCTGATCATCGCGGGGGTCCGGCGGCGAGTGTCTGGTCGGCCATGTCGTTCCCCTCGCCGGCGGGCAAATCAGATGAACAAATTGATGTCGGATTTGACCGCCGTTTCGATATACGTCGCAGCGCCGCCCAATTCCGGTCCGTCGATCAGATCGTCGAGCGTGTATTCGAACAGATCCATCGTCATCTGGCAGGCGATCATCTTCACGTCGGCCGCGAGAGCGGTCTCCCGGAGTTCCTCGATCGAGGCGACGCCCTTCTTCTTGATCAGGTTCTTCATCATCGCAGTGGCCATCGCATCAGCGCCCGGCATCGCCGAGACGAGGTTTGGCATCGCCATGTGCATGCCCATCATCGGCATTTTCATCGCCGGGTTGCCGAGGGTGGAGATGCCGAGGTCGAGCTTCTTCTTGAGCAGCGTCAGACCGTAGAACGTGAAGAACATCGACACTTCGAGGCCCATCGCCGCCGCCGTCGTCGCCAGGATGAACGGCGGGTAGGCCCAGTCGAGCGTCCCCTTTGTGACGATCATCGACATCCGCTTGGTGTTGGGGGCGGCGTCTTCAGCCATGTCAGATCCTCCGCGGCGCGCCGCGCCGCCGTCACGGGCAGCCGACGAAATTGTCGGCTGGCATCTTCCGCTTATAGCGGTCGGCGACCGCGGTGCCGGAAACCAGCGACGCCCTGGCCGCCGCCCAGCCCTTCGGCCGCACCTTGACGAGCCAGCCGGCGCCGTAGGGGTCGCTGTTGGCGAGTTTCGGGTTGGCGACGAGGGCGTCGTTAGCGTTGCTGACCTCGCCATCGAAGGCGAGTTTCGCCGGCTCGACCCGCTTGCCCGACTCGATCGTCGCCCAGGATTTGCCGGCCTGCACCGCGCGTCCCGCCCGGCGCGGCGTGAAGGCGACAAGCTGGCCCGCCATCGCCGCGGCGACCATCGTCATGCCCACCGTCACCGTGCCGTCGCCGTTATCACGATACCAGATGTTGTTCTCGGCATCGTAGAGCAGATCTTCCGCAGGGTACAGCCGCGCACGATCGGCATTGCGCTCTCCTATGCCTGAGGCAGCCAGCCCGCGCCGCGCGAGAAAGCCGACCGGCAGGCGCATCAGCAGATTGCGCAGCAGCGCGACCAGCGGTCGCCTTCATGACGCCTTCCGGGTTGACGTCGCGCGGGCAGGCATAGGTGGACCGAGTCCACGCCGTGGAAAACAGACATGACAATCACAAAAAACCGCACCCAAGGAATCCCGCGATTCAGCCAAAAGCGATCCCGCTTTAATGCGGAAAGAAGCGGTGCTCCGGGCGCGGCAGGCCGAGATTGCCGCGCAGCGTCCGGCCCTCGTATTCGCGGCGGAAGAGGCCGCGGCGCTGCAGTTCCGGCACGACGCGGTCGACAAAATCATCGAGCCCGCCCGGCACCCACGGAAACATGACGTTGAACCCGTCACAGGCGCGGGTGTCCAGCCATTCCTCCATCTGGTCGGCGATCGTCCTGGGCGTGCCGACCATCGCGAGGCCGCCATAGCTACCGGCGATCTGCGCCAGTTGCCGCACCGTCAGATTGTCGCGGCGGGCGCGTGCGACAACCCGCTCGCGGCCGCTCTTCGACGCGTTCGATTCCGGGATGTCGGGCAGCGGGCCGTCGAGATCGAAACCGGAGGCGTCGTGGCCCAATGCGATCGACAATGACGCGATGCCGCTGTCGGGATGCACGAGGCTGTCGAGCAAAGCGCGCTTGTCGCGCGCCTCGGCATCGCTGTCGCCGACGACAACGAGACAGCCGGGCAGGATTTTGATGTGGTCCGGGTTGCGCCCACACCGCTCGGCGCGGCTTTTCACGTCGGCGTAATAGGCCCGCGCATCCTCGATGCGGCCCCCCGAGGCGAACACCATCTCGGCCGTTTCGGCGGCAAGCTGGCGGCCAGCATCGGACGCGCCGGCTTGCACGATGACCGGCCAGCCCTGGACCGGCCGCGCAATGTTTAAGGGGCCGCGGACCGAGAAGAATTCGCCCTGGTGGTCGAGCACATGCATGCGCTCGGGATCGAAATAGATGCCATTGGCGACATCGCGGATGAACGCGTCCTCGGCCCAGCTGTCCCACAACCCGGTCACGACATCGAAGAATTCGCGCGCCCGGCGATATCGCTCGCCGTGCTCCATGTGCTCGGTGAGGCCGAAATTGAGCGCGGCGTCCGGGTTCGAGGTCGTGACCAGGTTCCAGCCGGCGCGGCCGCCGCTGATGTGGTCGAGCGAGGCGAAGCGGCGGGCGATCAGGTAGGGCGGCTCAAACGTCGTCGAGGCGGTCGCGATGAGCCCGAGGTGCTCCGTATGCATCGCCAGCGCCGGCAGCAGCGTCAATGGGTCGAACGAAGTCACCGTCGCGCTGCGTTTCAGCGCACTCATCGGCATGTTGAGGACGGCCAGATGGTCGGCCATGAACCACGCGTCGAAGCAGCCTTCTTCGAGCTTCTGCGCAAATCGGATCAGATGCTTCAGGTTGAAATTGGCGTCCGGATAGGCGTCGGGATAGCGCCACCAGGCGGTGTGAATTCCGACCGGGCGCATGAACGCGCCCAGCCTTAGTTGCCGCTGCCGCGTTGCCGCCATACGGGTCCTCCCGCCCCCGGGTTCGTCATGGCCGAGAGGTCCCGGCCATCCACGCGCTGCGTTTAGGCGCTATCCGTAAATCTCCGGCACAAGACCGGGCATGAAGGTGTGTCGAAGACTTGAGCAGCAAGCCCGCGGTCGTGCGGCCCGCGGGCTTGGCCTGCCTCACATCGCGACGAGGTCAGTGCTTCGGCGGGAACAACGCAAAGCACTTGTCGGAGTTGAAAATCCAGCTCTCGACGTAATCGACGATCTGCGGATCGCGGCCCAACGCATGCATCGCTCCGCCGAGGCACACCCAGTTGAGGAATTCCTGCTGCCCGGCGTCCTCGATCTCGGCGGTCGAGAGTTCGCGCCACCGCCCGAGCTTACCGGAGGCGAGCTCGTCGAAGCGCGCCCGGTCGCTGGCATTGTCGGGATAGAGGTAGTGGTTCTTCGGCGTCAGGAACGCGTGCGACCACGACGACGACGCAACGAGCGCCACCCGCCACGGGCTGTCCGCCAAGACCTTCGCGACGGCACCGCCGACATCAAAGCAGCGCCGCGGGTTGGGACCGGGCGGATCGACGAGGTTGGGGTCGGCTTCGCCGGTCAGATGCGCCGTCGAGCCGCGCTTTGCGATGACCGACGAGCCATAGCAGTTCACATGGAACGGCACGACCGGATAGGGGAACCCCTTGCGGTCATAGTCGAGGTACAAGAGCGTGTTGATAAACGCATGCGGCAATCCGTTGTCGTAGCGCATGCGGTAGGCGTAGCTGACGTCGAAATCTTGCGCGATCAGCTTGGCAGCCAGCGTCGAGGCTGCGGTGAAGTGGCCCTTCGTGTGGATGACGGTGTCCTTGCCCTCGCCCCATACGTTGTCGGTGGGCCGGCCGGCGCGCGCATAGGGCTTCGAATCAATCGCGTCCAGCGCAAAGACGCAGAACGACGGCACGCCATCCTCGCGGAAATTCTCGTACTGGTCGTCGCCCCAGATCAGCACAAAATCGGGGTCAAACGCGTCGATCGCCTCGCGCGCCTTGCGGAAGCCGTTGACGAGCCGGCGGCGGTGCTCCTTCGCGGCGGCCATCGGGTCGGTCCATTCCTTGCGCATGCCTTCGGGCCATTTGGCCGGGTCCTTGAAGACCGCCGGCACCTGCTCGCTGTCGAGCGTGCGCTGCAACAGCCCGGCCATCTGCTGGTCCGGCTGAATGAGACCCGGATAGTGCGTGACGCCAACGCCCAGAATGTCACCCATCGCGTCCCTCCTGTAAGAGGCGGCAGCCCGCCGCCGATCGCATGATGATACCAGAAACGCCGCGCGATGCGCGACGGTCAGTTCAGCCCATAGAGGGCGGCGGCGTTGTCGTGGGTCAACTTCCTGCGCAGTTCGGGCGACAGGTCCTTCATTTGGCGCTCGACGGCTTTAAGCGAATTGGGCCACACGCCGTCGGGGTGTGGGTAGTCCGACGCCCATAAGAGATGCCCCTCGCCGAAGAACGGGATCAGCGACATCGTCGCATAATCTTCCTGGAAGGTCGCCCAGATCTGCCGCTTGAACAGTTCCGAGGGCTTCGTTTCGAGCGCCTTGCCGCCCTTGTCGGCCCAGAATTCCTGCGCTTCCCACAGCCGCCAGTGGCGATAGTCGAGTTCCTGCACGAGCCACGGCAGCCAGCCGGTGCCGGCCTCGGCCATAACCATCTTCAGCTTCGGATGGCGTTCGAGGATGCCCCACGCGAACAGGTCGACAAACGGCTCGAGGAAGTTGGCCATGAAGAATTTCGTGTTCTCGAACACGCTGGCGGCCTTGCCGGCGGCGCGGCTCTTCGGGTTGGGGCCGAACACCGTGATGTGCCAGGAGAGAATGATCCCGGCTTCTTCGAGCGCCGTCCACAGCTTCTCCCAGCGCGGGTCGTCGAGCGGCTCCTTGATCTGCGCGATCATCAGCGTCACCTGCCTGACGCCGCCCTTTTTCGCGAGCCGCTGCAATTCCTCATACGCGCCGTCCGGGTTCTCCGGCAGTATCGGCACGCCGATGAGGCGGTCGGGCGCCTCCTGGCAGAATTCCATGAGCCAGTCGTTGTAGACGCGGTAGCAGGCGGCGCGCAGTGCCGGGTCGTCGGTCGAAATCTGGAAGATCGGGCCGAAGATGATCTGCGCCTGGACGCTGTCGCGGTCCATATCTTGGAGGCGCAATTTGGCGTTGGCGGGGCGCCGCTCGCTCTGGTCGTAGATGCCGGCGCGGTCGAACGAGTTGTAGAGCGCCTTGACCGGCCGGTTGTTGCCGGTCGCCGGCGGCTTCCCGCCCCACGTGCCCCACACCTTGCCGTCGCACATCCACACCGCCTGACCGTCGCGCTCCTCAACGCGCGGCGCGCGGTCGCGAAATTCGGGCGGCAGGCGGGTCAGCCACAGGTCGGCCGGCAGCTGGCCCAAATCCATGTGGTCGTCGCAGGAGATCAGCACGTTGGCCATCGGGGTCCTCCAAAAGGCGCGTCGCCCGAACTATACCATCAAGCGGCGGTTTCGAGGGCGGGCTTTGCAAGCGGCGCCGGGCGATTGGGCCGGCTCGGCCGACCGATATCGGGCAAGAGCACGGTCAATAGCCCGATCAACGGCAGAAAGGCGCAGAGGTGGTAGACAAAATCGATGCTCGTTGCGTCGGCCAGCCGCCCGAGCAGCGCCGCGCCGATCCCGGCGAGGCCGAACGACAAGCCGAAAAACAGCCCGGCGATCGTGCCGATGCGCCCCGGCACGAGATCGATGCCGTAGACGATGATCGCCGACGATGCCGACGCCATCGTCGCGCCGATCACGACACTGAAAATTGCCGTCCACATCAGACCGAGATGCGGCAACGCCAAGGTGAACGGGATGACGCCCCAGATTGACCCCCAGATCACGCGTTTGCGGCCGATGCGGTCGCCGATCGGGCCGCCGACGAAGGTCCCGACCGCGACCGAGCCGAGAAACGCGAAGAGATAAATTTGCGCCTGGCCGATCGAGAGGCCGAACTTGCTCATCAGGTAGAACGTGTAATAGGTGCCGATGCTGGTCTGATAGAACGACTTCGAAAACATCAGCGCGAACAGAATCGATAAGGACCAGCCGATCTTGCGGCGCGACAGGCGGTGCGGCACCGCGGCGTGCGCCGCCGCCGGCCGGCGCCGTGGCGCCTTCTCTTCGCGCCAATGCCAGTTGCCGATCCCGAACAGCACGATGATCGCGACGAGCGCGACGCCCGAAAACCACTGGACGCTCGTCTGCCCGTGCGGGATCACGATAAAGGCGGCAAGGATCGGCCCGATCGACGAGCCGAGATTGCCGCCGACCTGGAACAGCGACTGCGCAAAGCCGTGCCGCCCGCCCGAGGCGAGCCGGGCGATGCGCGAGGCTTCCGGGTGGAACACCGCCGAGCCGCTGCCGACCAGCATTGCGGCAAGGATCAGCATGTGAAAACTGCCGGCATGCGCGAGCAGCAACAGGCCAACGAGCGTCGCGCCCATGCCGATCGGCAGCGAATAAGGCTGCGGCTTGTTGTCGGCGAAATATCCGACGACCGGCTGCATGACCGACGAGGTCACCTGCATCGTCAGCGTAATGAGGCCGACCTGCGCGAAGCTGAGGCCGTAGGAGCCTTTCAGCATCGGGTAGATCGCCGGCACCAGCGACTGGATCGTGTCGTTTAGAAAATGCGAGAAGCTGAGCGCCAGCAGGATCGAAAAGATCGTCGCTTCGGCGGCGCGGCGCGCGGTCGTCGTCTGCTGTTCGGCCGAGACGCTCATTCCTGCTCCCGCAGCCTTTGCCCTGTTGCCGGCTGTCACAATACCCGGTTTTGTGAAGAAATCGTCGTCTCGCCGTTCGCGTTCGGGCGATGGCTGCCATTCGCGAATGGCGACGCGCCGGTCCCTTACAGCGTTCTCCTACAACGTAATGACGACCTTGCCGACGTGGCGATCGGCTTCGACGTGGGCCTGCGCCGCCGGCAGCTCAGCGAGCGGGAAGGTGCGGTCAATGATCGGACGGATCTTCCCCTCACCGAGCGCCGGCATCAGGTCGGCCAAAAAGCGGCGCATCGATTCGGCGCGCTGCGCGGCGTTGCGCAGCCGGTTGCTGACGCCGTAGAGGTGCAGCCGCCGCTCGGCGAGGCGATCGACATCGAGTTCGCCCTTCGTGATGCCGCTCATCCGGCCGATCGTCACATAGCGGCCGCCGACCTCGAGCGCGGCGATCAGCGGTGCCAGCACATCGCCGCCGATATTGTCGACAATCATGTCGACCCCGTCGCCGATTGCCGGCGCAATCGCCGCGGCAAACCCGTCGCTGCCGGCGACGACGCCGACATCGAGGCCGTGCGCCTTGAGTTTTTCGAGCTTCGCGGCCGAGCGCGACGTGCCGATGACGCGGGCGCCGAGATAGTGAGCCAGCGCCAGCGTCGCGACGCCGACCCCTGAAGCGGCACCGGTTACCAACACGGTTTCGCCCTCGCGCAACTGCCCGCTGACAAACAGCGCGTCATGCACGACGACAAACACGACCGGGATGCACGAAGCTTCCTCCCACGACAGCGCGTCCGGCGCCGGCATGACCTCGCGCGCGTCAAGGAGCGCGTATTCGGCAAAACCGCCGCTGCACCGCCCCATCGCGCGCTCGCCGATTTTCAGGCCGGTGACGCCGGCACCCAATTCGACGATCTCGCCGGCGGCATCGCCGCCGCCGATCCGCGCGTCCGGCGCCGGCTTGCCTGGCTCCAGCCTGAGGCTGCGCAGCCGCCGCATCTCGGCGCGGTTGATCGAGGAAGCCCGCACGCGCAGCAGCACATGACCGGGCGGCACGACCGGCCGCTGCACGTCGCGAATGTCCCAATGGCCGCCCTCCGGCCCCGCCGCCATCATCGCTGCCAGCATCCAATTCCTCCCTTGCTGCCGCCTCGCTTGTCAACAATAGTCCCGCCTCTCTATTTCGTCATGGCCGGGCTTGACCCGGCCATCCACGCCTTTACGGGGAGATCGTGAATGCCCGGATCAAGTCCGGGCATGACGGAGATGGGGGACAGCGAACGGGTACAGAGCAGATCTGATGGAAGCCGACGATATCGATCCGGAATCGCGCTGCCGCCTGCCGCTGCCGCGGCGCAACGATCTCGCCCCCGAGGCGCAGGCCGTTTACGACCGACTGGTCGATCCGCAGGGCGGCACGCTGCGCGGCCTCGCCGGTCCCGGCGGCATCGCGCTGCACAGCCCCGCCCTGTGGCGCCATACGCGAGGCCTCAACCATTATCTGCGCTACGAGGCGGGGCTTGGCGGCCGCGTGCGCGAATTGGCGATCCTCGTCACCGCGCGCGAATGCGACAGCCAGTTCGAGTGGGCGGCGCACGAAGCCGAGGCGCGGAAGGAGGGCGTGCCTGCCGCGACGATTGAGATCGTGCGGCGGGGCGGGGACATTGCCGGCCTTGCCGAGGAGGACGCCGCGGTCATTGCGCTCGGCCGTGAGATGTTCGCCGACCGCCGCGTCAGTTCGGCGACGTTTGCGCGCTGCCTCAAGCTGTTTGGCCGCGGCAAACTCGTCGATCTCGTCGCGCTGATGGGGAATTACGCATCGACCGCGGCCTTGCTCTGCGCCTTCGCGATGCAGCTCGATCCGGGGCAGGCGCCGCCGCTGCCTATTCCGCGGCCTGCTTGATCGCGCCGGGCGCGATGCCGCTCGGCAGATCAAACAAACCGTCGGGCAGGCCTGCGACATGGTCCACAACCTCGGCGGTCGGCACGACATCGGCGTATTTCGCGTGCATGTCGCACAGGCTCAGCGCGTGGCTCGCCTCGCTGCGGTCGAAGCAGCCCTCCTCGGCCAGGATGCAGCGGTAATTGAGGCTGAACGCATCGACGACGGTGGCGCGCACGCAACCCGAGGTCGTCGTGCCGACGACGATGACGCTGTCGGCGCCGAGCAGCGTCAGGTAGGCGGCGAGGTTGGTGCCGAAAAAGCCCGACGGTTTCTGTTTCCGGACGACGATGTCGTGCGGCGCCGGCGCGATCGGCGCGGCTATCTCGTTGCCGTCGAGATTGCTGCCGCGGCCGCCGCCGGCTTCGCCGGCGCGCGAGGATTTCCAGCTCCAGCTGCCGCGGTCCCATTTGTCCTCGCGCCCCTCGCCGGTCGTGTAGATGACCGGCAGGCCCTTCCGGTGCGCCGCGTCGATCAGGCGCTTGATGTAGTCGAGCGCGACCCACGCTTCCGCGCCGCACGACGTGCGCCATTTCTTGATCGAATCGAGGATTGGCTCGGGCCGCTCGCCGCAGAACGCCCAGTTCACATCGATGATCAAGAGCGCCGGCCGCTTGCCGAAGCCGGCGCGGGCGCCAAACCCTCCCGCGGCAAATACCGCCTTGTCGCGCTCTGTCAGGAATTTGTCCCATACCCGTTCGCTCATCGCCCGCCTCCTCGGAAAACGCCCACATCCGATTATGCAACCGGCGCACCGCGGCTGAACATAGCGTCGCGCACTTCCCACAGCTCCGGATAGAGCGGTGCCTGGATCAGCTGGTTGGCGGCCGCCTGCAGATATTGCAGGCCGAGCGAGCCGCCGGTGCCGGGGTTGATGCCGATGACCCGCGACACGGTCGCGACATGCGCAAAGCGCCAGCGGCGGAAGGCATCCTCAACATCGACCAGCTTTTCGCCGAGCTGGT
>JASIAN010000187.1 GCA_030042035.1 Alphaproteobacteria bacterium
GAGACATCGTGCTCGGCCTGCCGCGCCGTCGAGACGCGCAGATAGAGGGCGGCGCGCATCGGCACGGTCATCGCGATTGTCCTCTCAGATCATCGGTGCGGCTCGAACAACTCGTCGAAGAGATCGCCGAACCATGCCTCGAACACGTCGAGCTCGGCATCGGAGATCGGCACAGAGTCGGGCCAATCGTCCGTGACGGTCCACACCGACACGTCGTGCTTCGCTGGCCGACCGCTACGAGGCCAAGGCTCGATCGGAATGTAGAGGTCATCGGGCAAGATGCCCAGGCTCGGGCGCGGTTGAGGCATCCCGACAGCATCGCGCCGCGCGCTTCTGGGATGAACAGCCGGTTTCTATCCTGCAGCATCCTATCTCCTCCCGGCCGTCCAGCGTCGTTGGCGGATGGCGGTTCCGACGTTGATTTGATTGACGTTTTGGTCGAAACGTATGGCAACGCCCTTCTGACGGATGGCCGAATAGACCAATCATTCCAACCCACTGCGCGCGCCGGATGGCGTGCCTTTTCCCTTGCCGTCGTAATCGGGCGTCCTCCGCCCTTCTTCTCGGCCATGATTTTCTCCTTACGCTAGACCTATCCGAACCTGCGAGGGAATGCGACGTGGTCCGCCAGACTGCGACGATCGGGGGCTGATGGTCCCTGCAGTCGTTCGTGCTCGATCCCGCATGCGTTGCGGGGGCACATGTCTGCGTCGGGATAGCGGGGCCACACCGGCAGTCAGGCGCGCTCTCGGCCTTCGTGAAGGCGTCGTCGCCGGCAAGAGATCGTGCTCTCCGCTTCCGCATCGATCCATCAGTTCCCATCCGCCGCAGGGCGGAACTCATGTCGGTCCTCCGTCGTCGGCCCGTCGTTCGGTTCGCTTTCCGGGCGCCGCTATGCCGCACTCACCTCGATCACCTCGCCGGTGACCGGGTCGAACGGCTGCTGATCGGCTGCCGAAAAACGGAACTCGGTCCCGTCGCGCCACATACGATGCATGATCACGGCGAGCTTGCGGGCGACCGCGACGACGGCGCGCTTGTGGCCGCGTTTCGCCGCCACTCGGACGCCCCAGGCTTTCAGCGTCGACCATTTGCGGGAGCGCGTCAGCATTGCGCTCGACGCTTCATAGAGCGCGGTCCGAACCTCGCCGTCGCCGCACCGCGAGATGTGGCCGTCGCGATCGACCGACGTGCCCGACTGCTCGCGTTTTGGCGTCAAGCCGAAATGCGCGCCAACGGTCTTCGATTTGCGGAACCGGCTCGGATCGTCGATGCCGGCCTTGACCGTCACGGCCGTCACCGGGCCGACGCCGGGGATCCCCATGTATCGTCGGCAGAGCTCATCGCGGCCGGCCACCTGGACCAGTAGCGTGTGCAATCGCTTGTACTCGGTCCACAGTACCAGCCAGGCCCGCAGCATGCATTCGGTGACGCCGGCAAGCAGCGGATCGTTGGCGACCAGATCGCGCACCCGCTGCATGAAGGAGGCACGCTGAACGCGCCGACCGAGCATGAAGCCGAACGCTTTCATCGAGTGCCGGACCTCGTTTTCGATGTCGAGCAGCTTGCGTTTCAGGGTCCGCCGGTGCGCGAGCAGCAGCTTCAACCGGTGGCTCTCTTCGCTCTTCACATGGACGGTCTTGAACCAGCCCGAGCGCACCAGCTGCGCCAGTCCGCGAGCGTCGTTCTTGTCGGTCTTGTTGCGCTGCGCCTTCAGCGCCGCGGCGGCGTGGCGGGTCTCCAGCAGCACCATCGGCACGCCGCGCGCGACCAATTCGCGGTAGAGCCACGGCGACCAGGCGCCGGCTTCGAGGCCGACCCGCTGCAGCCGCGGCAGGTACGGTTCCAGCACGCGGTAGAGGGCGTCGGGATCGGTCGGTGCACTGGTCTCGAGCACGACGGCGCCGTCGCGGCTGTTGACGATGCAGATCGCCGTTGTCGCGGCGGCGGTATCGAAAGCGGCGTCGAGCTTCATCGGAGGACGTCCCCTGCGGCGTGGTGGAGGGCCACCACTCTGCCGCACCGAAGGCCCCGACGATGCTCGCTCATGCGCAAGCCCGATTACGCCGCCAGTCCAGAAATCGGGGTCGAGCGGATCGGGCGCTTTGCCGCCGGTCGTGCGCGAGAGCCCGCCAGACGACGACCAACAAAATGCTGCTCCAGAGCAGTGCTGCACCCTTACCAAATGCCGCCGATCGTGCGCCGCGCCACCCGGTTCGCGATCTCTGCCTCCCGGCCATTTGTATCCCGCCGCGGCCTGCGATATCGGGTCCGGGGATACCCCGGTGATACCCGCTGAGGCCATCACCGGGTGATGGTGCTCGTAAATCTCTGAAAAGACTGGCTGGGGGACTAGGATTCGAACCTAGACTGGCGGAGTCAGAGTCCGCTGTCCTACCGTTAGACGATCCCCCACTGGCGTGGTGGCCGGCGCCGCTGGGGTTGCGGCGGGAGCATCATGTACCACACGTCGCGCGCGATGGATACCCCAGCTGCGGTCCTCGTTCTGCCCCGGCCGAGCTAGTCGGCGCTGCTGCGCCGCGCCTCGTCGTCGGTGTCGCGATAGATCTGCAGCCGCGTGACCCTGAGGCCAGGAACCCCGTAGCGTTCGATGGCGCGCTGCCAGGCGACAAACTCTTCGAGCGACAGGTTGTATCGCCGGCACGCCTCTTGCAGGCTGATCTGGCCGCTGCGCACCGCCTGAACGACGATGGCTTTGCGCCGCACCACCCAGCGTTTGGTGTCGGGCGACGGCAGCTCCGCCAACGGATCGGCGGCTGTATCGCCATTATCAAATGAATTGGTCGAAGTCATCGCTACCACGATTGCGCAGTTTTCGTCAGTCGCGATAAATATAGGTGAGCAGAACTTAAGAAGGCCTAAATCGCATCGCTCTGTTATTAGCGTATTTTTATTAAACATTGATTAAATTATAGAAAACAATTTTGACAAATCTCTCGATTTTTTGGCGATGTTGCAACGGCGGCGCGGTCGCCGGTCTGCCATCTGTACGACGATGTGCTTCGCGCCCGGCGGCGGGGCTTCGGACGTTTGCAAAACTCTCGCAAAATCAAGCGGCTGCAATGCGCGTCTGACAGTTGAAATGGGCCGACCCGATTCATATACTCCGCGCCCGCTGCAAAACGGGGTTGGGGAGAGTGATGCGCCCGGTCCTGCCGCCCGATTACCGTCCGTCGGACGACGAGGAGTTCATGAACCCGTTGCAGGTCGAATATTTCCGGCAAAAGTTGCTGCGCTGGCGGGCCGAACTCCTTGCCGACTCGACCGACACGCTGCGCTACCTGAGGGAAGAGAGCCTCTTGAAGCCGGATTTGACCGACCGCGCCTCGCTGGAAACCGAACGGGCCATCGAGCTGCGCACCCGCGACCGCGAGCGTAAGCTGATTTCGAAGATCGATGCCGCCCTCGCCCGCATCGATCTCGGCACCTATGGGTATTGCGAGGAGACCGATCAGCCGATCGGCGTGCGCCGGCTCGAAGCACGGCCGATCGCGACATTGTCGATCGAGGCGCAGGAACGCCATGAGCGCATCGAGCGCACATATCGCGAAGAATAGTCCCGCTCGGCCGATAGAAGCTTAAGCAATCGTTTACGCCGCGCCGGCATGCTAATTATTCTCGCAGCGTAACGGGGCGGGGCAGCGCAACGATGGTGGCCGAAACCGCAAGCGTCCGCCGTCTGGGCAACTGGGCCGCCTACCGACACCAGCCGGGCTGGGTCGGCATCGTCGCGAATGGCGCGCTCGTGCTGTCGGCGGGCGGCCTCGGCGCGGCATTGCTCTACCTCGCCAAGGTCATCTCCGGCGAAAATTTCGCCGCCGCGGCGGCGATGATTGTCGCGTTTGCGGCGTTGTTCGGGGCGGCCGCGGCGGCGGTGCGTCGCATGCACGCGGCGCTGTCCCGCCGCGTCGACATCCTGAGCCAGGCGCTCGATGCCTCGCCCGATCCCCAGCTGATTGTCGCGCCGGACGGCCGCATCGCCTATGCCAACACGGCGTTTCACGAACTCTTTCCACAGGCGGGCGGGCTGGCTCTGGCGCGGCTGTCCGCGGCCCTTGCCGACCCCGAGTCGATGGCCGATTTCGAGCGGCTCAAAAGCCGCGCCGACGCCGGCGCCCGCGCCATCGCCGCGCTGCCGTTGCGCGACTCGCGCGGCGGCAAGGCCGGGTGGTTCAACATCGCGGTCAACCCGATCGCCGGTCGGCCGGGCTACAGTTTTTGGGACATCCAGGACATCACCGCGCGCCACGAGATGGAGGCGGTGATCCGCGACGAGCGCAACAAGCTCGTCGAATTTCTCGACGACGCGCCCATCGGCTTTTATTCGGTCGACGCCGAGGGTCGCTTTCTGTTTGTCAACTGCACGCTGGCCGGATGGCTCGGCGCGACACCCGCCGAGATCGTCGGCAGCGATGCCCGGCTGCATGACTTTCTTGCCGCCCGGCCCGCTCCCGGCACGCCGCCGAGCGATCCGTTCGGCGGCGGCGGTAGCCAGCGCGGCGAGGTGGCGCTCCTGGCGCGCGACGGGCACGTCGTGCACGCCTGGATCGGCCAGAGCACGGTCGGCGAGGGCGACGAATTGCGCACCCGTTCGGTCGTGCGCGACCTGACGCCGGAGCGCGAATGGGAGGCGGCACTGCGGCTGTCGCGCGAACGCTTCCAACGGTTTTTCGCCAACGCCCCGGTCGGCATTGCGTTGCTCGATCGTTTTGGCCGGCTGGAGGAGGCAAACCGCGCGCTCGGCGAGTTGTTCGGGGCGACGCCGCAGGATTTGCTCGGCGAGCCGCTGATCGGTTTTGTCGCGGAGGAGGATCGCCGCAATATTGCGGTGCGTCTCGCGGCGGCGGCGGATGGCGGGCCGCATGCCGGACCGGTCGAAATACGCCTCAAGGGGCCGCGCGAGCGCAGTTGCGTCACCTTCCTGTCGCGCATTGACGGCAACGACAGCGCCGGCGACGGCGGGTTGATGCTGCATTTCATCGACGTGACGGAGCAGAAGAACCTGGAGGTGCAGTTCGCGCAGTCGCAGAAAATGCAGGCGGTCGGGCAACTGGCGGGCGGCGTCGCACACGACTTCAACAATCTGTTGACCGCGATGATCGGGTTCTGTGACCTGTTGCTGATGCGCTTTCGGCCGGGCGATCCGTCATTCGCCGACATCATGCAGATCAAGCAAAACGCCAACCGCGCTGCCAATCTGGTGCGCCAGCTGTTGGCATTCTCGCGGCAGCAGACATTGCAGCCGCGCGTCATCGACATCACCGATGTGCTCGTCGAATTGTCGCACCTGTTGCGCCGGCTGATCGGCGAGAACATCGAGCTGCAGGTCATCCATGGGCGCGATCTCGGTGTCGTCAAGGTCGATCAGGGCCAGCTCGAACAGGTCATCATCAACCTCGCGGTCAATGCCCGTGACGCGATGGCGGGCGGCGGCACGCTGACGATCCGCACCGCCAATGCGATGCAGGCACACGCTGTGCGGCGCGGTCACGAGGTCATGCCCGCCGGCAATTACATCTTGATCGAGGTCGTCGATACCGGCGTCGGCATTCCGAAAGAGAATTTGGCGCGGATTTTCGAGCCGTTCTTCTCGACCAAGGAGGTCGGCTCCGGCACCGGGCTCGGGCTGTCGACCGTCTATGGCATCGTGCGCCAGACCGGCGGCTTTATCTTTGTCGACAGTGCGCCCGGCCGCGGCGCGGTATTTCAAATCTATCTGCCGCGTCATCAGTCCGGTGAGGCAGCGGTTTCCGGCGCCCGCGTCGAGCTGCCCGATGTGAGCGACACGGCCGAGCCGCCGGCCCCGCGCGACCTGACCGGCGTCGGCACGGTCATGCTGGTCGAGGATGAGGATCCGGTGCGCATCTTCGGCGCGCGGGCGCTGCGCAACAAGGGCTACAAGGTGCTTGAGGCGACGAGCGGGGAGGGGGCGCTCGATATCATCACCGGCGGCGCCGAGAAGATTGACCTGTTGATCACCGATGTCGTAATGCCGCGCATGGATGGGCCGGCGCTGATCCGCAAGGTGCGCGAAACCGATCCCGACCTCAAGGTCATCTTCATCTCGGGCTATACGGAGGACAATTTCCGCCAGCGGCTCGACAGCGACAGCGAAATTCACTTCCTGCCCAAGCCGTTCAGCCTGAAACAGCTCGCCGCCAAGGTCAAAGAAGTGATCAGCGGCAACACCGCCTGAACGGCGTCTCCAATTACACAAAATCGAGCTTGCGGCGCAGCGCTTGCGCGTCGAACGCGGCGCCTACTTTGGTGTCGTTGTCGAAGTAGACGTAAGCGTCGCGGGCGCGGCGGGGCGGGTGCGCGCGGCCATCGATCAGTTTCGCATCGTCGGGCTGCCCGCCGTCGGGCCCGGCAAGGATGCGCGCGTGTGCGGCAGGTTATGGCACTTGTCAAGCGTCAGTACCCTTCCCGGCTCGGCCGGCGCTGCCGGCCGTCTCGCCTCGGCCGCGGCGGTCATGATAGAACCCCGTGATGCTGACCATTTCCGGCCTCTGCTACCGCGTCGGCGGGCGCCACGGCCGCGCGTTGTTCGATGAGGCCAACGCGCGGATCCCGGCCGCAGCAAAAATCGGCCTTGTCGGTCGCAACGGCGCGGGCAAATCGACGCTGCTCGACTTGATCCGCGGCCGTCTGCTGCCGGATCGCGGCGACGTTATCGTGCCGCGCTCGTGGCGGCTCGGTTTTCTCGCGCAAGAAGCGCCAAGCGGGCCCGCCAACGCGCTCGACACGGTGCTCGCCGCCGACCGCGAGCGCAGCCGGCTGCTGGCCGAATTGGAGAAGGAGCCGGCGCCGCTGCGCATCGCCGAGATCGAGACGCGGCTCGATGAGATCGACGCACGCAGCGCGCCGGCGCGGGCCGCCCGCATTCTCGCCGGGCTCGGCGTCGATGCGGCGATGCAGGACGCACCGCTCGACGCGTTGTCGGGCGGCTGGCGCATGCGCGTCGCGCTTGCCGCGGTACTGTTCGCCGAACCCGACCTCCTGCTGCTCGACGAGCCGACCAACCATCTTGACCTCGAGGCGGCGCTGTGGCTCGAGCGCTACTTGCGCCGCTACCGCTATGGTTTCTTGCTGGTCAGCCACGACCGGCAACTCCTCAACGCCGCGACGACCGCAACCCTGCATCTCGAAAGAGGCAAGCTGACGCTTTATTCCGGCGGCTTCGACCAGTTTCTGCGCGCCCGCCGCGAAGCGCAGGCGCGGCAGGCGGCCGTCGCGCGCCGCCAGCAGCAGCAGCGCGAACACCTGCAGCGCTTCATCGACCGCTTCCGTTACAAGGCCTCAAAGGCGCGCCAGGCGCAGAGCCGCATCAAGGCGCTGGCCCGGCTCGAACCGGTGGCGCTGATCGCCGATGAACCCACGCCGCGGCTGCTGCTGCCGCAACCGCCCGAATTGAGCCCGCCACTCATTAGCCTGGAGCGGGTCAGCACCGGCTATGTCGCCGGCCGACCCGTGTTATCGGGCCTCGATCTGCGGCTCGATCCCGACGACCGCATCGCGCTCCTGGGCGCCAACGGCAACGGCAAGACGACTTTTGCCCGCCTGCTCGCCGGCCGGCTCCAGCCGTTTTCCGGCCGCCTCACACGGGCGGCGAAACTGACCTGCGGCTTTTTTGCGCAGCATCAGATCGAGGAGATGCGGCTTGCCGAGTCGGCGCTCGATCACCTCGCCGCGCTGATGCCGGAGGCGCCGGTCGAGGCGGTACGGGCGCGGCTCGGCGCCTTCGGCTTCGGCCAGGACAAGGCGCTCGTGCCGGTCGGGCAATTGTCGGGCGGCGAACGGGCGCGGCTCAATCTGGCGCTCGTCACGCACGATGCGCCGTCGCTGCTGATCCTCGACGAGCCGACCAACCATCTCGACATGGAAACGCGCGAAGCGCTGGTCGAGGCGCTTGCCGATTACCGCGCAGCGGTCATTCTGGTGACGCATGATTGGCATCTCGTTGAACTCGTCGCCGAGCGGCTGTGGCTCGTCGAGGGGGGCACGGTGCGCCCGTTCGACGGCGATCTCGACGCCTACCGCCGCCGTCTTGTCGAGCGCGAGGCGCCGGCCGAGCGATCGCCGGACGGCAGCGCCCCGGAGCCGCGCCGGGTCGGACGCCGCGTCGCAGCCGAGCGCCACGCGGCGATTGCGCCGCTGCGCAAGCGGGCGCAGCAGGCGGAGGCAGCTGCAGCACGGCTGGCTGCCGAGCGGCAGGCGCTCGATGCGCAATTGGCAGCGCCGGGCGCTTTTGCCGGCAACGGCGCGGCGATGGGCGAGGCGCTGAAGCGGCGTGCCGAATTGTTGCGCCTGATCGCGGCGGCGGAAGCCGACTGGCTCGCGGCCGAGAGCGAGATCGAACGGCTGAGCGAGACCGCGGCGGCCACGATTCGTTAGGTGGCAAGTCGGTTGCGCCCGCGATCGCGCGGCCAATGGCCGCATCGCGCCGATTCCGGCGCTGTTTGACAGCAGCGGCAGCCGCAGTTTATCCAATCTTAATGCGGCCTTCGCATGTTGGCAGCCGCACGAGACGCCGCTTCGCTCAGCTCGCCGAACCTACAGACAGGCCGCGCCCATGGCTGAAACACCTGCGATCAGCGACCGCAATCTCGAGGTCTCGACAAACATTTCGCTGAAGCGCGAGCCGGCCTGTTTTGCGTTCTTGTCGGCGCGTTCGGTGGCGCCGCCGATGCCGATCGATTCGATCAACCTCGATCTCGCGTCGGCCGATTTTTTTCGCGGCCGGGCATCGCTGTGGACAACGCTGGAGATGCGCTCGTCGGTGAGCAACGATCAGCCGACGGCGCTCCTCGGCTTTGACGAGACGTTCCTGCGCCCGTTCGCGCGCGCGCTCGTCGAAGCCGCGACGACGCGCGCCGCCTATCGCATGACGATCCTCGCCGACAACCGCGACGGCGACCGCTGTCGCGTTGTCGAATATGTGACGGGACCGGGCAAGCCGCTCAAGGAACTGGTGCTGCAACCGTTCGATAATGTTGTTGTGGTCAGCGCGACGACCGCGAAAGACGGTGACGAAACGCTGTTTCAACTGCCGCGCAGCGACAGCTTTTTGCGCGCCTTCGCCAAGATGTCTTACACCGCCGACCAGGCCCTGCATGATCTGCTCGACGACATGCAACGCGTAGCGCGCCGGCACAATGACAACTCGGTTGCCGCGCCGGAGTAGGCGAAGCGACCGCCCGCCCCGCCATTCGACGGCGCCGCAGCAACTTGGCCATTGCGAAGGAGCGCAGCGACCGCTCCAATGACTGCGCGGCCGGCCGCTTTCGATGGTGCGGCCGACGAGCCGAACGCAGGGTCCACCATGAAACTCGATGACCGGCCACGCCGCTATCGCCAGGACACGCTGCTGACGCATGTCGGGCGCCACCCCGAAGCCAATCACGGCGCCGTCAACCCGCCCGTCTACCACGCCTCGACGATCCTCTCGAAGGACATGGCGGAATGGGAGGCGAAACGCGCGCGACCGCCGTTTACCGGCGTGCGCTATGGGCTGCACGGTACGCCCGGCACGTTCGCGCTGGAAGAATTGCTGGCCAAGATCGAGGGCGGCTACCGCGCGATGCTGCTGTCGTCAGGGCTGGCGGCGGTGACGGCGCCGCTGCAGGCGTTGCTTGGCGCCGGCGACCACTGCCTGATGGTCGATTCGTGCTACGGCCCGGCGCGCAATTTTTGCGAAGGCATCCTGAGACGCTGCGGCGTCGAGACAAGCTATTATGACCCGCTGATCGGCGAGGGCATCGCCAAGCTGATGCGGCCGAACACGAAAGTCGTCTATTGCGAGTCGCCGGGATCGCTGACCTTCGAAGTGCAGGACATCCCGGCGATCGCCGCGGTCGCCCACAAGCACGGCGCGCGCTTGCTGATGGACAACACCTGGGGCACGCCATACCTGTTCCGCTCGTTCGAGCACGGCGTCGATGTGTCGATCCACGCCGCGACAAAATACATCGGCGGCCATTCCGACATCATGCTCGGCGCCGTCATCACCAACGAGGAATGCTTTTTGCCGGTGCGCACGGCTTCGGCGCAGATCGGCCACTGCGCGGGGCCGGACGACGTATATTTCGCGCTGCGTGGCATGCGCACGTTGTCGGTGCGGTTGGAGCGGCACCAGAAAAATGCGCTCGAGGTCGCGCGCTGGCTGCAGACCCGGCCGGAAGTCTCCCGCGTGCTGTATCCGGCACTGCCGGACGATCCGGGACACGCGATCTGGAAGCGCGATTTTCTCGGCGCCTCGGGCCTTTTAGGCGTCGTGTTGAAGGCGGCAGCGAAAGAGGCGGTCTACGCCTTTATCGATGCGCTCGACCTGTTCGGCATCGGCGCCAGCTGGGGCGGTTTCGAAAGCCTCATCCAGCCGGCCTATCCCGAACGCATGCGCACGGCGCGGCCGTGGCAGGCCGAAGGGCCGCTCGTGCGGCTCCACATCGGCCTCGAAGACCCGCAAGACCTGATCGCCGACCTCGCCCAAGGCCTCGACAAATTGCGCGCTGTCGCCGGGTGATGACAAGCCCGCATGCCGGCTTATACCCTCTCGGCATTTCCCATCGCGACGCAATGCCGGCACAATAGACGCGCGTTCGGGAGGAGACGGCGATGGACGCTGTGGCAGCAGGCGGGGCGGAAGCGCGCGGCGATCACGAATTGGCGCGGACCTATCTGGAGCGGGCGCGCGAACTCGTGCCGATGCTGGCGGCGGCGAGCGATGCGATCGAGGCGGGACGCGAGGTGACGGCGGAGATCGTTGCGGCGCTTACCGAGCGCGGCATTTTCCGCATGCTGCTGCCGCGCTCGATCGGCGGCGCCGAGCTCGATCCCTTAACCTACACCGAAGTGCTTTACACGCTGGCGCAGGGCGACGGCAGCACGGCGTGGTGTCTCGGGCAGAATTCCGGATGCTCGATGACCGCGCCCTATCTGTCGCCCGAGATGGCGCGCGAGATTTTCGGCGGGCCGCGCGGCATCCTCGCCTGGGGGCCGGAATTGCCCGGCGCCGGCAAATGCATCGCGACCGATGGCGGCTATCGGGTCACCGGCCGCTGGGGCTTTGCGACCGGCAGCCGCCACGCCAGTTGGCTCGGCGCGCATTGCCCGGTGTTCGAAAGGGATGGCGCGCCGCGCCTCGGCGCCAACGGACGGCAGATCACCCGAACGATGCTCGTGCCGAAATCCGAGGCGACGATCATCGACAATTGGCACGTCCTCGGGCTGCGCGGCACCGGCAGCGACAGCTACGAACTGAACGACCATTTTGTGCCGGAAGCGCGCACTGCGATCCGCGACAACGATTTGGAGCGCCGCGAGACGGGGCCGCTCTATCAGTTCACCTCGGGCATGATCTATGCGATGAGCTTCTCGCATGTCTCGCTCGGCATCGCCCGCGGCGCCTACGATGCGTTTATCGAGATTGCGCGCGACAAGGTGCCGCGCGGCTCGAGCCAGACGCTGCGCGACAACAACGTGATCCAGTCGCAGGTTGGCCAGTGCGAGGCGCGCCTCAAATCGGCGCGCGCCTATCTGCGCGGCGTCATCGCCGAGATGTGGCAGGAGGCGAAGACGCAGGGCGCGATTTCGCCGGCGCATCACCCGCAATTGCGCCTCGCCTCGACCTGGGCGATCCACCAGGCGCGCGACGTCGTCGCGACGGTCTATCACGCGGCCGGCGCCACGGCGATTTTCGAGAATAATCCGCTGGAGCGCCGCATGCGCGACATCCACGCCGGCACGCAGCAGGGGCAGGGCCGCCCGGTGCATTTCGAAACGGTCGGCCAGACGCTCCTCGGGCTGCCGCCGCGCGGCCGCATGTTCCGCTGAACCATGCCGCTCGGATAACGCCTCGTTAACGCCGTCGGCCGAAGATCGCCCTCGGGCGGACGGCGATATCAGAGCGGGCGATGAGCGTGACGTTGCGCAATCCGCGGACCGGCGACATCAAAATCGTGCCCGAGGGCTGGGCTTGGGGCTGCTTTATCGGCAGCGGCATTTTGGGCCTGCCGCTCTATCGCCGCGGATTGTCGGTGTGGGGCTCCGTCATGGTCGTCTTTAACGTTTGCGCGACGATCATCGTGCTGGTGCCGACTGCGCGCGCCGCGACGCTTGACGAATGGCTGACCGTCATCGGCGTCGGGCTGTCCGTTTTCTTCGGCCTGTGCGCCAACCGCATGGCGCTCGACCATTATCTCGCGCTCGGCTGGGAATACGCCGATGCCGGCCGGCGCCGCTTCGGCTGAGCCGCTCCGCAACAAGAATAGCGGATTTCCGCCGTCGCTCGGTGTAGGCTCGCGCCGCCCGTGGTTCGGGCAGCGGGATGTTCGAGCGGGGGAGAAGCGAGATGGGTGCGAGCGGAGAGCACGGCGACGCGATCGTTTTCACCGGCTGCGACCTGATCGCCGGCGGCAGCGCCGCGATCAGCGCCGGGGCGAGTGCAGCGGCGGGTGGCGGCGGTGCGGCCGGGCATGCGCATGCCGGGCGGCGCTGGGAGGTCGTCATCGCCGGCAAGCGCGTCAAAACCGTCGATGTCCACGCCCACTGCATCGTTCCCGACGCCGCGAAGGTCATCAACCACCCGCTCGAAGCGCCGGGCCTTTTATGGTCGAATGTCGGCGAGCGCCTCGCCGCGATGGATGCGACCGGCGTCGATTACGAGGCGCTCAGCATCAACCCCTATTGGTACCGCGCCGAACGCGATGCCGCGGCCGAACTCATTCGCATCAACAACGAGACCTTGGCGCAGTTCTGCGCCGGCAACCCCGACCGTTTTGTCGCGTTTGCGACGGCGGCGCTGCAATACCCCGATCTTGCCGCGCAGCAGCTCGATCACGCGGTAAAGAACCTCGGCTTCCGCGGCGTCGGCGTCGCCGGCAGCGTCGCCGGCGAGGATCTCGCCAACCCGCGCTTCCATCCGTTCTGGCGGAAATGCGAGGAACTGGGCGTGCTCGTGTTTATGCATCCGCTCGGCACGCGCGAGTTGGAGCCGAGCGGCAGGTTGGCCGGCAGCGGCCTTCTGACCAACACGATCGGCAACCCGCTGGAGACGACGATTGCGTTGTCGCATCTCATCTTCGAGGGGACGCTCGACCGTTTCCCGGGTCTCAAAATCTGCGCCGCGCATGGCGGCGGCTTTCTGCCGTCCTACGCCAACCGCTCCGATGCGGTGATCCGCACCTTCCCGCACCGAGTGGGGCCATTGCCGAAAAACCGGCCGACCGAATACCTGCGCGGCGGCCAGCTCTATTTCGACTCGATCATGTTCACCGGCGAGGGGATGCGCCACCTGATCGCCGAGGCCGGCGTCGAGCACGTCGTGATGGGGACCGATTACCCGTTCCCATGGAACACTCACCCGGTGGATCATATTCTCGGCGTGCCGGGCCTCAGCGACGCGGACAAGATCGCGATCCTCGGCGGCACTGCGGCGCGCCTCCTCGGCATCGAAAGCTAGACATCGTCCAGCCGAGCGCACCGCAGCGACAGGACCAACCGAACTACCGATTGCAGCCGGCGGCGCGCACCTTGCATTGTTCGGAAGTGTGCTTTTGGCAGTTGTTGATCGCCGCTAGGGCCGCAGCGTCGCGCCCGCTGCGATACGCGGCGCCCCAGGCGTTGCCTTTCTCGGCTCCTGCGATTGCGCCACATTGGTGAGGTCTGGTCCGAAAGACGATCTTGCATGAACTTTCGGCACAATCCCGCATCGCGGCCGCGTCGGCTTCGCGCTGCGTCCGTTTGTTCCAGCTAAGGCCGAACTTGCCGGTCGTCTGATCCCGCGCGAGTGCGCCGTAGCCGGCGACCGCGGGCGACGCGGCGGTGGTCGCGAGCACGACCGCTAGTCCCGCGGCAAGCATCGTCAGACGGCGCATCGCTTCGATCTCCTCGGCAGACTATGCGCTGCAAAGGTATGGCGGCGGACGACGTCCGGCAACCGCCCGCGCCGCGAATGGGCCGCGGGCCGCTAACCGATCGTGATCGAGAACCGGCATGCCCGCGGCGCCGATTGGCCGCACATCAAGGGCCGGCCGTCGGCGTAGGTCAGCGATACGTGCCATGCGCCCGGGCTCAGCGAATCCTTGCGGGTCCAACTGTGCCATTCGAAATAGCCCTGGCGCTGCACCTCGCCGACGTAAACCGGCACGAGGTCCGACCGGCCGATCATCAGCCGGGTTGTGAGGTCGGGTGCGCCTCCAGCTGAACCGTTGCCGGTGCGCCGCCAACGCACATCGATCGCGATCGGACCCTCATCGCGCAGCCGTTCGACCGCCGCCGGCCCGCCGGCG
>JASIAN010000188.1 GCA_030042035.1 Alphaproteobacteria bacterium
AGCCGCCATTATTCGTGCAGACGATTTTCGGCATCCTGGGCGGCATCGGCGCCGACCCGGAAAATGTCGCGCACATGCGGCGCATCGCCGACAAATTGTTTGGCGACAATTATGCCTGGTCGATCCTCGCCGCCGGGCGCCACCAGATGCCGCTTATCACGATGGGTGCGCTGATGGGGGGCAATGTCCGGGTCGGCCTTGAAGACTCGCTGTGGCTCGGGCGCGGCCAGTTGGCCAAGAGCAACGCCGAGCAGGTGCGCCGCATCCGGACGATCGTCGAGAACCTGTCGCTGGACATCGCCAGCCCGAGCGAGGCGCGCCACCTCCTCCAGCTGAAAGGCGGCGACGCCGTAGCGTTCTGAGGCGCGTCTGGTTGCGGCGGCGGCGCGGCGTGGGTTATTGACCCTCTGACCAGCAAAGGAGCCGACGCATGCCGCAAACGGGGCCGCTTTCCGGCATCACGATCATCGACCTGTCGCGCATTCTGGCGGGGCCGTATTGCACGCTGCTGATGGCGGAATTGGGCGCCCGCGTCATCAAGGTCGAGGCGCCGAAGACGGGCGACGACGCGCGGCAATACGGGCCCTTCAAGGGTGGCAAATCGACCTATTTCGCCAGCATCAACCGCGGCAAGGAATCGATCGTCCTCGACCTGAAGGCGCCCTCTGACCGCGACATCTTCGAGCGGCTCCTCGACAAGGGCGATGCGCTCGTCGAGAACTTCCGGCCCGGCACGATGGAAAAGCTCGGCTACGGCTGGGAAGCGCTGCACCGGCGCTACCCGCGGCTCATCTACGCCGCGGCCTCAGGCTTCGGCCACACCGGCCCCTATTCGCATTATCCCTCGTACGACATGGTCGTGCAGGGCCTGGGCGGCATCATGAGCATCACCGGCGTGCCCGACGGACCCTTGGTGCGAGTCGGCACCTCGGTCGGCGATCTCGCGGGCGGCCTCTACACCGCGGTGGCGCTCAACGCGGCGCTCTTGCATCGCGAGCGCACGGGCGAGGCGACCAAGGTCGATGTCGCGCTGTTCGACTGCCAGCTGGCGCTCCTCGAAAACGCGATCATGCGGTACACGACGACCGGTGAAATCCCGGGGCCGATGGGTGCCCGCCACCCGTCGATCACGCCGTTCGAAGCATTTGCGACCGCAGATGGCCACATCATCATAGCCGCCGGCAATGACGGGCTGTTTGTCAGATTGACAGAGGCGCTGGCCCGGCCCGACCTCGCGCAAAACCCGCTGTTCGCGACGAACCCGCTGAGAAACCAGCATCAGGCGGCGCTGCGAGCCGAAATCGAGGCCGCGCTCAAGGGCGGCACGACCGAGGATTGGCTGGCTGTGCTCGAACGGGCGGGCATCCCGTGCGGCCCGGTCAACAATGTCGCGCAGGCCATCGCCCACCCGCAGGTCGCCGCCCGCAACATGCTGATCGAATGCAATGATCCCGTGACGGGGCCGCTGCAACTCGCCGGCAACCCGATGAAGTTTTCCGCCTTCACCGACCCGCCGACCCGCGACCCATCGCCCGATCTCGACGCCGACCGCGAGCGGATCCTGCGGGAATTGGGCCTTTAGCATGGAGGGAAAAGAGATGGCGATCACCGTCGGTCAGGGCAATTATCGCTACAACATCGTCGAGAACTGGGCGAAGTTGCCCGACGGCTGGTCGTTCAAGGAAGTTGCCGCCGTCGCGGTCGACAAGAATGACAATGTTTATTGCTTCACGCGCGGCGAGCATCCGATGATCGTGTTCGACCGCCACGGCAATTTCCTGCGATCGTGGGGCGAAGGCCAATACATGCGGGCGCATGGCGCGCATATCGGCCCCGACGATTCGATCTACCTGACCGACGACGGCGGCCACTTCGTGCGCAAATGCCGCCTCGAAGACGGCAAAGTATTGCTCGAATTGGGCGTGCCCGGGCGGCCCGCGCCGTATCTCTCCGGCGAGCCGTTCAACCGCTGCACCCATACCGCCTTGTCGCCGCAGGGCGACATTTACGTATCAGACGGCTACGGCAACGCCCGCGTCCACAAATATTCGCCCGATGGCAAGCTGCTGTTTTCCTGGGGCGAACCCGGCAGCGATGCCGGCCAGTTCAACCTTGTGCACAATATCTGCAGCGATGCCGACGGCTGGGTCTATGTCGCTGACCGCGAAAACCATCGCGTGCAGGTGTTCGACCGCAACGGCCGATACGAGACCCAATGGAACAATCTGCACCGGCCGTGCGGGCTGTGCATGCCCTACGCGAAGAAGCCCGTCTGCTATATCGGCGAATTGTCGGTCAACCGCCTCAACGCCAATCTCGGCCCGCGCGTCAGCATCGTCGATAATGAAGGGACGCTCCTGTCGCGCATCGGCGACCCGTTTGCCGGCACGGCGCCGACCGCGTTCATCGGGCCGCATGGCCTGGCGATCGACACGCAGGGCGATCTTTATGTCGGCGAAGTGTGCTGGACCTTGTGGCCCGGCCTCTTCCCAGGACAGCCGCACCCGCCGGGCCTGCGCGCGTTGCAAAAATACGAGCGGATCGCCTGATCCGACTGCGCCCTCGCGTCTGCTATCGCCGGCGCAGCGCCAGGATTGCGAGGGAAAGCCAGCCGAGGATCAAGGCGGCGCCGCCGAACGGCGTCACCCAGCCGAGCCAGCGCACGCCGCTGCCCGCCAGCGCGAACAGGCTGCCGCTGAACAGCACGATCCCGAGGGCGAAAAACGTGCCGGCAAAGAACGCGGCGCCGCGCCGCGGCTCGCGGCCCTGCGCCAGCGCGATGACCGCGATCAGCGTCGCCGCATGCACCATGCCGTAGAACGCGCCGGTATGCAGCAGTTCGGCGGTTTTGGGGTCCTCGGCGGCATGCGCGGCGAGCGCGCCGGCGATGACCGACGTCACGCCGCCGAGCCCGGCGATCGCCAGCCACAGCCTGATCATCGCGCCCCCGGCCGTTCACGCAGCAACGTTTGATATAGCGCGAGCGTGTCCTGCGCGACCCGCTCGTCGCCGAATTCGCGCTCGACCAGCGCGCGGCCCGCCATGCCCATCGCGCGGCGCTGCGCCGGGTCGGCCGCGAGCTGCGCGAGCGCGGCGGCGAGCGCATCGATGTCGCCGGGCGGTACGAGCAGCCCCGTCACGCCGTCGCGCACGACGTCGCGGCAGCCCGGCGCATCGGACGCGACAATCGGCCGGGCACAGGCAGCCGCTTCGAGCAGCGCTTTCGGCAGGCCCTCGCGGATCGAGGGCAGCACCGCGATCGCGGCGCGTTGCCAGACCTCCCGAACGTCGGCGACCCGTCCCAGCCAGCTGATGCCGGGCACTGCGGCCAGCTCGCTCATTTCCCATTCGGTCAGCGTGTCGCGGTTGTCGGGGTCGATCGGCCCGGCTAGCAGGAGATCGATCGCCAGACCAGCGTTGCGCAACCGGCGGACGGCGGCGACGGCGTCGGGAACGCCCTTACTGCGCAGCATCCGGCCGACCAGCGCCACCGCAATCGTTGGGTCGACGGGTTCGGCAAGCGGCGCGAAATGTTTGGTATCGACGCCGGAGCCGCGGATCAGCACAAGACGGGCGGCATCGATGCCGGCGGCGGCGAGCGCTGCGTGATCGTCCGGGTTCTGCACGACGACCCGTCCAGCGCTGATTAAATGCCGCAGCAACCGGCTGAGCAGCGCCCGCTTGATGCGGGCAAAGCCGGTCGCCGCCCCGAACGCCGAACCAAAGCCGGTAACTGCCGCGACTGTCGCGGGCCGGCCCCGGCCGCCGGGAAATGCCAAGCGCGACGCCAGGCCGCCGAACAGGATCGGCTTCAGCGCCACGTGATGCACCAGATCGGCGTGTTCGCGGCGGTAGAGCTCGGCGATCGCGGCGAGTGCCCGCAGGGCACCGACGATCCCGTCGCCGCGGCGCCGCCACGCCAGTGGGACGAGGCGAAAGCCCTCGCCGCGAATGGCCGCGCCATGATCGCGCACCCGCGTCGCGACGACAACCTCGAAGCCAGCATCACGCGCCGCCCGGGCCATCGGCAGGCGATGCGACCAGAAATACCAGTCCTCGGTGACCAGAAAGACGAGCTTTGGCCGCCGCCCGCCGAGCGCCGGCGTAGCAGAGGCGAGCGAAGGGGACGTTGTCACCGGCACAGAGTGCATCCGATATGCGAGGCTGCCGCAATCCGGCGACAGATCAACGAGCTTATTTGATGTTACCGCAGATTCGCGTCCGACACGCGCCGCAAGTGGCGACGGAGAGCCTCCTCTCGCTCCACGCATCCTGCATGGAGACCTCCAATCAAGGCGGTTTGCGGCGGCCCTACCCTTCTGTTCCGGGCCTTTCTGTTCTGGGCGCCGAAGGCGAGCCAGCGTCCGACGCTGAGGCGGCATCCTGCTTCAGGATCTTTCCGAATTCGGATTTCAGGAGCCGGTCGCGGATTTCAATGATCCGTGGGAATTCGTTGGGAGACAGCTTGTCGGCGAGAAAAGCACGAAGCGCGGCGGCATCAAGGGTCATGCCGTCGCGCAGCACGATGTAGGCCTTGGGTACTTCGCCTCGCGTCGCGTCAGGCTGCGCAAAGACGGCTACGTCGGCGACCGCCGGATGCTCGCGTATCGCGTCCTCGATGGTCCGAGCATAAACCTTGTACCCGCGCACCGAGATGACGTCGGCCTCTCGGCTGACGAAGAACAGGTATCCGTCGGGGTCGACCCGTCCGAGATCACCAGTATGCAGCCAACCGTCACGAAGAGCCGCTCGCGTCGCCGCCGGACGCCGCCAATAGCCTTGCATCACCTGCGGCCCGCGAACGCAGATTTCGCCGATCTGACCCGCGGGCAGGGCCGCCGTGGCCGCCTCCGACGACATGATCGCCACATCGGTGCCCGGCAACGGAAGGCCGCAGGAACCGGCGCGCGCAATCCCTTCCAGCGGGTTGCTGCAGCTCACCACCGGCCCGCATTCGGTCAGGCCGTACCCCTCGGCCAACGGGACGCCGCTCAGTGCTGTAAACCGCTGCGCCAAAGCCTCCGCGAGCGTATCGCCGCCAGACACGCAGACCTTTAGCGAGGAAAGATCGGCGCGCGCGATCGCCGGGCAGTCCGCCAGCGCCTGGAAGATGGCCGGAACACCGATCAGCATCGTAATGTTGCGCCGTTCGATGACGCGCAACGCCTCGGCCGGCCGGAAACGGGGCAGGATCACAAGTTCGCCCCCGAGCGAAACGGCAAAGTTCAGCACCGCTGTCATGCCAAAGCTATGGCAGAACGGCAGTACCGCAAGGAAGCGCTCGGCGCCCGGCTCGGCGCGGGTGAACCAGGCGCATAGCTGCGCCACATTGGCCAACAGGTTGTGGTGCGACAGGAGCACGCCTTTGGGCGTTCCCGTCGTACCACCGGTGTATTGAATGATTGCAACGTCGGGGCTCGCTTGCAGTACCGGAGCCGCACCCTCCCCGGTCTCAGCAGTCAGCGCTGCAAACTCGACGACCCGTTCATCATCGGGCAGTGTTGCGATGCGGGCGTGTTCACGCAGCCGGAACGCGATATTGCGCGGGAAAGGCAACATCTCCGCCATCCGACAAACGATGATCCGGCGCAGCCGGCTGCGACCCAGCGCCCCGATGACGCGGCGGAACACCGGCTGTAGATCGATGGTAACGATGATGTCGGTTTCGGAGTCTTCGATCTGGCCGCTGATCTGCCGCTCGGCGGCGAGAGGGCTGAAATTCACAACCGTGCCGCCGGCCGCGAGCGCCGCAAAGTAGCACAGAACACCGCCGGGTGAGTTCGGCAGGCAGAGGCCGACGCGCGTGCCGCTCTTAACGCCGAGGCGGCGAAAGCCGCGCGCCGCACGATCGACGAGCGCGCCGGCTTCGCCATAAGTGATCCGGCTGCCGTAGAAATCGATGAAGGGCCGATTTGTGTGGTTGGCAACCGTGGCAGCAAACAACGCGGGGAGCGACCCTTGCGGCGGCTTGACAATCGCCGGCACGCCAGCGGGATAGTGCGCCAGCCACGGACGTGCCACATCGCGATCTTGGCCATGCATGTTCATTCCGAGCCTCATTCCTGGCCGGTGTCGGGTTCGCCGCATTCGGCGAGGATCGCCGCCCGCACCCTGTTGCGCAGCCGCACCGCGGCCGCGAAATCGTCGCGGTCGGGCACGATGGGCGCGCCGATCCTGACAAGCACCGGGTGGCGCCGTGGCCACCATTGCTCGCCGCGCAGCACCGAGCGCGTACCACGCAACGCGAGCGGAACGACTGTCAGATGCAGCCGTGCAGCTATCACGAAGGCCCCGAGGCGGAACGGCAGTAGGCCGGGCGCGCGGGTAAAAGTGCCTTCCGGGAAAAACACCAGAGGGTGCCCGGCTGCCGCCGCGTCCATCGCTTTGCGCGTATCCTCGACCCCTCCCTCTGGATCGAGCCGGTCGACGAACTGCGTCTCCAGGGCGCGCAGAAAGGGTCCAGCGATCCATTGCCGCTCGAGCTCCTTCTTGGCGACGAACACCGGCGCGTCCGGCAGCGCCGCGGCGAGCACGACTGCATCGAAATAACTCGCATGATTGGAGACAAATATCGATCTCGCCATGTCCGGCCAAATCCCGCGTACTTCCAGAGGGATACCCGTCAAGCGCAAGGCCAGCCGGGCGGACCGGTGCAGTAAGCTCCACCGCCATGCCAGCCGGGGCAGGAAGACAACGCCCGGCCAGATAACCAAGCCGCAGCCGATCACCGCCGCCCACCACCATCCGGCATAGGCCAGGGAAGCGGCAATGACCGCAGTGCGTTGCACTCCCGGCCGCAGGGTCGCCGCCCAGAGACGCAGGATTTGCCAAGCGGGCGATCGCGGCTGGCGGCCAAGAAGACCCTGTTCGAACTGCAGCCGGGTAGCAGCCCGTCGCAGTTTGCCGCTGGAAGTCTTGGGAATGGCGTGGGGCGGCAGCAGGACGACCTCGTCCGGCGCGGCCTCGAGCAGCCGGGATGCGGCGTCTACCGCCTGCTGGCGCAAAACCTCCAGCGCGGCCGGCTCGGTTTCCCGCGTCTCGGCCGCAATCACGACGCGCTCGGTGCCGGTACGCGGATCGCCTGTCCCGAACACTGCCACGCAGCCGGCGCGGAGTCCCGGTACATCGCCCACTGCGTGCTCGATTTCTTCCGGGTAGATGTGCTGCCCGGCGCGGATGATGATGTCCTTTGTGCGGCCAGTGATGAATAGGTCGCTGTCAGCGATATAGGCGAGGTCGCCGCTGTTGCACCATCCCGCCTCGACCAGCTCTGCGGTCTTTTCGGGGTTCCTGAAATAGCCTCTGGTCACGGACGGTCCGCGGAATTGCAGCTGCCCCTGCTGCCGTTCCGCCAGCTCGCCCGTCGGGCCAACGATGCGGATTTCGTGTCCGGGCAACGGCCTTCCGCAGGCGACGAACTCCAGCGCATCGCTGTCACCGGGCGGCGCCGGGACGGCCCGGCCCTGCGCGGCCAGCGCGGTGCGGTTCACCCGGTCGATCAGCGGCGTCCGTCCGAGCGGCGGGAACGCCAGCCCGACGGCGCTCTCGGCCAAGCCGTAAACCGGCGCCGTGGCTTCCGGCCGGAAGCCGTATCGCGCGAACCGCGCCGTAAACCGGCGCACGGTATCGGGGGTTACCGTCTCTGAGCCATTGGCCACCATGCGCAGTGAACTGAGGTCGAGGCCTGCGATCGCCGCGTCATCGATCTTGCGCAGACACAGCTCGAACCCGAAGTTCGGCGCCGCCGACAGCGTCGCGCGATGGCGGTGGATTGCCCAAAGCCACGCCTCGGGTCGCACCAGAAACATTACCGGCGGCATGACGACGAGCGGCGCGGCGAAATAGAGACTGCCGAGCCACGCGCCAA
>JASIAN010000189.1 GCA_030042035.1 Alphaproteobacteria bacterium
CCCGGCGCCCGCGCCGGCCTTGCAGCGCCTCGCGGCCGCATTGCGCGAGCACGGCGCCAAGAGCGACCTCATCGAATCGCGCGCCGCGTTTGCCGAGAAGCGGCAGCCGAACTGGAAGGGCTGGGACGATCCCGAAGACCGCTACCAGCTGCCGACGCTCGACAGCATCGGCGGCTAGCCCGGGACGACCGAGGGCAGCGTGGCGCCGCCGATGCTGTCGCCGGAAACCAGCACTCTCAGGGATCACCTCCCCTGTCGTCATGGCCGGTCGGCCGTCAGCCCGCGGGCGTGACCCGCGGGTCGACCCGGCCATCTAGGGAAAGAGAGATGCCCGGATCAAGTCCGGGCATGACGGGCAACGGGACATCCGCGATGGGTTTCGCTCCGCTCAACCCATCCTACGCGCTGGCAGCTACTTCAACTATCAACTTCAGGTTAGTCAAAAAGCCGACAGAATCGGGCACACGTCACACATCCAAATTGGCGACGGAGAGGGCGTTCGACTGGATGAAGTCGCGGCGCGGTTCGACGAGGTCGCCCATCAGTGTCGAGAAGGTTTCTTCCGCTTCGTCCTCGTGGCTGACCCGCACCTGCAATAGCGAACGCGCTTCGGGGTCCAAGGTCGTTTCCCACAATTGCTCGGGGTTCATTTCGCCCAAGCCCTTGTAGCGGTTGACTTCGATGCCGCGGCGGCCCAATTCGACGACGGCATCGACGAGCGCGGTCGGGCCGGCGATCTTGCATTCCCTGTCGCGCGCGACGAGCCGGCCGGGCCGCTCGTAGGCCTCGCGCAGCCGTGCCGCGTCGGCGTCGAGCCGGCGCGCCTCGCTCGACCGCAGCAAGGCGGCATCGATGAGCCGGCGCTCGTCCACCCCCTGCACTGAGCGGCTCAACACCAGCCCCCTTTGGTCCCCTGGGCCGGCGATGACATCGCCGCGCCACTGCCCGTCCGGCCCGTCGATCAGCACGTTCAACCGCTCGGCGGTCTGGTGCGCCGCCGCGATCGCGCGGTTCGGGTCGGCGAGGATGCCGCCGGCCAGCGCGCCGGCAATCGCCGCCTGCTCGACGACATCGACGCTGCCGACCTTGGCCGCGAGCGCCAGTGCCGAGCGGCGTTGCAGCCGCGCCTGCTCCAACAGGTCGCGCAGATCGTTGCCGGCGCGCTGGCCGCCGTCATGCTGGTGCAAGACCGCATCGCGCAGCGCCTGGTCGAAGCAATAGACTTCGAGCGCCACGTCGTCCTTGAGATAAACCGGCTTCTGGTTGCCGCGCTGCAGCCGGTAGAGCGGCGGCTGCGCGATGTAGAGGAACCCCTTTTCGATGAGCAGCCGCATCTGGCGGAAGAAGAACGTCAAGAGCAGCGTGCGGATGTGGCTGCCGTCAACATCGGCGTCGGTCATGATGATGATGCGGTGATAGCGCGCCTTGTCGGGCTCGAAATCCTCGCTGCCGATGCCGGTGCCGAGCGCCTGGATCAGCGTGCCGATCTCGGCCGACGACAGCATCTTGTCGAAGCGGGCGCGCTCGACATTGAGGATTTTGCCTTTGAGTGGCAGGATCGCCTGGAAGCGGCGGTCGCGGCCCTGCTTGGCCGAGCCGCCGGCGCTGTCGCCCTCGACGATGAAGAGTTCCGATTTGGCCGGATCGCGCTCCTGGCAGTCGGCGAGCTTGCCCGGCAGGTTGGCGACATCGAGCGCGGTCTTGCGCCGCGTCAAATCGCGCGCCTTCCTGGCCGCCTCGCGCGCCGCCGCCGCCTCGACGACCTTGGCGACGACCTTCCTCGCATCCGCCGGGTGCTCCTCGAACCACTGCTGCAGGCGGTCGGAGACGATACCCGAGATCACCGGGCTGACCTCGGAGGAAACCAGCTTGTCCTTCGTCTGCGAGGAAAATTTCGGGTCCGGCAATTTGACCGAGAGGATGCAGGTCAGCCCTTCGCGCATGTCCTCGCCGGCGAGCGTCACCTTCTCCTTTTTGGCAAGGCCGCTGTCGCTGGCGTAGGCGTTGACGGTGCGGGTCAGCGCCGCGCGGAAGCCCGCGAGATGCGTGCCGCCGTCGCGCTGCGGAATGTTGTTTGTAAAGCACAGCATCGTTTCGTGATAGGAGTCGGTCCACTCCATCGCGATTTCGAGCAGGATGCCGTCGCGCTCGCCCGTGATCGCGATCGGCGGCGCGTGCAGCGCCTGTTTCGAGCGGTCGAGATAGTGCACAAAGGCTTCGAGGCCGCCGTCGTAATGGAAGGTCGCGGTGCGCGGCTCGGCTTCGCGCAGATCGCGCAATTCCAGCGTGACGCCGCTGTTGAGAAACGCAAGCTCGCGCAGCCGGCGCTCGAGCGTCGCGAAATCGAACTCGGTTTTGGTGAAGGTCTGCGGGCTCGGCAGGAAGGTCACTTCGGTGCCGGTCTGCGGCCTGCCGTTGGGCAGGGTCGGCGCGCGCCCGAGCGCGGCCAGCGGCGCCTCTGGCACGCCGTCGCGGAAGCGCATGAACCATTCCTGTCCGTCGCGGAAGATGCGCAGGTCCAGATGCGCCGACAAGGCGTTGACGACCGACACGCCGACCCCGTGCAGCCCGCCCGAGACCTTGTACGAGTTCTGGTCGAATTTGCCGCCGGCATGTAGCTGGGTCATGATGACCTCGGCGGCCGAGACGCCTTCCTCCTCGTGGATGCCGACCGGGATGCCGCGGCCGTTGTCGGTGACGGTGCACGAGCCGTCGGCGTTGAGGCTCACCGTCACGGTGTCGCAATGACCTTCGAGCGCCTCGTCGATCGAATTGTCGACGACCTCGTAGATCATGTGATGCAGGCCGGAGCCGTCATCGGTATCGCCGATGTACATGCCCGGGCGCTTGCGCACCGGATCAAGGCCATGCAGCACCTTGATCGAATGCTCGTCATAGGCGCGCGGCGCAAGGCCGGGGAGTTCGGGTTCGGCGGGGCGCGGGGCGGTTGTTTTCGTCATCGGTCTCGGGTGCGGTTGTCAGATAGCGGTGTCGGACAGGGTGCCGTCGCGCACCGACAGGAAGCGCGCGGCGCCGGCGAGCGGCGCGAACAGCTGGGCGTCGGTGCCGGTGATCCAGGCCTGGGCGTCGCGGCCGGCGAGGATGCTGAACAGCGCGATGCGGCGGACGCCGTCGAGATGCGCGGCGACCTCATCGAGCAGGAGGAGCGGCGGCTCGCCGCGGACGCGGCGCTGCAGCTCGGCCTGCGCCAACATGATCGCGATCAACAGCGCCTTCTGCTCGCCAGTCGAAGCGATGTCGGCGGCCACGCCCTTGTCGGCATGCACGACGGCGAGGTCGGAGCGATGTGGGCCGACGGCGGCGCCTCCCGTCAGCGCGTCGGCGCCGCGCGCGTCGCGCAGCGCGGCGCGCAGCCGTTCCTCGGCAGCGAGCGCCGGCATATCCCGCAGCCAGTCCTCCGCCGCGCCAATGAGGCGCAAGCGGGCGCGCGGAAAGGCGCCACCGGCGTCGCGGCAGACGCGGTCGAGCTGTTCGATCGCGTCGCGCCGCGCCGCCGCGACCGCAATCCCCTCGGCCGCCATGATCTCTTCGAGCGCGCCGAGCCAACTGGGATCGTCGATCCGGTCGCGCAACAGGCGCGCACGCTCGCGCAGCGCCTGCTCGTAGCGCGCGACGCGACCGGCATGCGCCGGGTCGACCCCGAGCACGAAGCGATCCATCAGGCGCCGCCGTCCGCCCGGCCCCTCGACGAACAGCCGGTCCATCGCCGGGGTCAGCCACAACACGCCGAGCCGCTCGGCCAAAGCCGCCTGCCCCTTCGCCGGTTCGCCATCGATGCGGACCAGCCGGCGCTCCCCGCGGGTCACGCCCGCGGGGTGAAGGCCCGCGCCGTCAGGGGCGCGGCCGGTACCGATCGCCACCGGGCCGCGGCGAGTGGCAACCGTCGCGGCGACCGCCCAGCCGGCGTTTGTGTCGGCTCCGCTGTCGTCGCGCCGGTCAAGCTCGCCGAGCCTGGCGTTGCGCAGGCCGCGGCCGGGCGACAGCAGCGACAGCGCTTCCAGGAGGTTGGTCTTGCCAGCACCATTGGGGCCGGTCAGCACGATGAGCTCCGGCGGGCCGTCGATGCGCGCCGAGCGGTAATTGCGGAATTCGGTGAGGATAAGCCGGGTGACGCCGAGGCGCTCGCTATACTGCGCAGGAGACGCGACGCCGACGCTCCGGCGCTCATCCTGAGCCGCGCTGAGCATGCCCGTTATATGGGGTGAAATGCTTGAATTTCCACCGCTTCCGCAGCTCCGGTGCGCGCCTTTTGGTTACACGCGCATCGGCATCAGCACGTATAGCGCGCTCATGCCGTTGGCCTCGGGCGCGGCGTCGCGCAGGATCGTCGGCGAGCCGGCGTCGGCCATCTGGAACTGCACGTATTCGCCGACGATCTGATCGGTGATGTCGAGCAGGTAACGCGAGTTGAAGCCGATCTCCAGCGGCGCGCTCTGATAGCGCGCCTCGAGTTCCTCGACGGCGCTGCCGTTTTCCGGGCTGGTCGCGGACACGACTAGGTTGCCGCGGTCGATCGCCAGCTTGACGGCGCGGCTGCGCTCGGTCGAGATCGTCGAAACGCGATCGACCGCCTCGGCGAAGGATTTGCAATCGACTTCGAGAAGCTTGTCGTTGCCGGTCGGGATCACCCGGTCGTAATCCGGAAAGGTGCCGTCGATCAGCTTCGAGGTCAGCGCCGCGGCGCCGACCGCGCAGCGCACCTTGGTCTCGCTGAGGCCGATCTGCACCTCCTCGTCGCCCTCTTCGACAAGCTTGCGCAATTCGAGCACGGCCTTCCGCGGGATGATGATGCCCGGCATGCCGGCGGCGCCCTCGGGCGCGGTCATCTCGACTCGCGCCAGGCGATGGCCATCGGTCGCGACAGCGCGCACGACCGGCACCTCGTTGCTCTTTGTCGCGTGCAGATAGATGCCGTTCAGATAATAGCGCGTCTCCTCGGTCGAGATCGCAAACCGGGTGCGGTCGATGAGGCTGCGCAACTCGCCGGCCGACAGGACGAAATGATGCGGCAGATCGCCGGCCGACATGACCGGATAATCCTCTGGCGGCAGACAGGCCAGGGTAAAGGTCGACCGTCCCGACCGCAGCGCCAGCTCGTTGCGCCCGCCTGGCGTTTCCAGTTCGACCTGCGCGCCTTCCCGCAGTTTGCGGACGATGTCGTAGAGCGTATGGGCCGGCGCGGTCGTCAGCCCCTCGCGCGCGATGCCGGCCGGCACCCGCTCGACGATCTCCAAATCCATGTCGGTCGCCGACAGCGCCAGCTGACCGCCCTCGGCACGCAGCAGCACATTCGACAGAATCGGGATCGTCGTGCGGCGTTCGACGACGCTCTGCACGTGGCCTAGCGCCCGAAGGAGGGCGGCGCGTTCAATCGTGAGCTTCATGATCCGGCAAGGCTCTCAAGACGGACGGGACGGCCAACCCCGGCCGCCGCGCCGAGGGCCCTGACCCGCTCGCCGGCAGACGGGAATGCAGTATAGCACGGAACGCCCCCGGCCATAGGCGAACCCTCGGCTACCCGTTTGTCATTGCGAGGAGCGCAGCGGCGACGCAATCCCGGCCGCGCACGCGGGTTTGGCACCGGATTGCTTCGCTTCGCTCGCAATGACAGCCGCGGCGGCGGTCAGTTCTGCAGCATGCGGCGTAAGAGTTCGACGTCTTCGCCGAGGCCGCGGTCGCTGGTGATCAATTCCTCGATCTTGCGGACGGCGTGCATGACCGTGGTGTGATCGCGGCCGCCGAATTTGCGGCCGATTTCCGGCAGCGAACGCGCCGTCAACTGCTTCGCGAGATACATCGCGACCTGGCGCGGGCGGGCGACGATGCGGGCGCGCCGAGCCGACGTCATCTCGGCCATCTTGACGTTGAAATGCTCGGCGACGCGCCTTTGGATCTCGTCGATCGTGACCCGCCGCTCGTTGGCGCGCAACAGGTCGTGCAGGATGTCCTGCGCGGTTTCCAATGTGATGTCGCGCCCGACGAACTGCATCTGCGCGACGATGCGGTTGAGCGCGCCTTCCAGCTCCCGGACGTTCGAGATGATCTTGTGGGCGAGGAACTCCATGACCTTTTGCGGCAGCCGCACGCCGACCTGCTCGGCCTTGGCGTGCAGGATGCCGAGCCGCAGCTCATAGGTGGTCGGATGGATGTCGGCGACCAGCCCCCAGCCGAGCCGCGAGCGCATGCGCTCCTCGACTTCGAGGTCGGAGGGCGACTTGTCGGCCGAGATGACGATCTGCCGGTTCTGGTCGACCAGCGCGTTGAAGGTGTGGAAGAATTCTTCCTGGGTCGAATCCTTGCCGCTGATGAACTGCACATCGTCGATCATTAACAGATCAACCGAGCGAAATTCCTGCTTGAAGTCCATCGTCGATTTGAAGCGCAGCGCGCGAATGAACTGATACATGAATTTTTCGGCGGACAAATAAATGACTTTGCGGCCGGGGGCGCGCTGACGGACATGCCAGGCGATCGCATGCATCAGATGGGTTTTGCCGAGGCCGACCCCGCCGTAGAGGAACAACGGGTTGAACAGCACCGTCTGGTTCGGGCTGGCGCACGCCTCGGCCACCCGCCGGGCGGCGGCGTGCGCTAGTTCGTTGGGTTTGCCGACGATGAAATCCTCGAAGGTAAAGCGCGGGTCGAGCGGCGCCGACAGCTGTGCCCGATCCTCGACGGTCTCGGCCGCGCCAGCCGGCTCCGGCACGGCCGCCGGCGCCTCGGCGAGGCACGGAGCGACAATCAGCGACAGCCGCACGATGGCCGGATTGGCGCTGCGCCACAACGCGAGCAGGCGATCGGCATAGTGGGTCTGCACCCAGTTGCGCAAAAACGCTGTCGGCGCGGCGATAACCGCCTCGCCTGCCTCGATGCGCTCGACCTGCAGCGACTGCAGCCACGAGCGGTACGCGGTCTCGCCGATCTCCTCCTTCAGAAGGCCCGACACCCGAACCCACTCGTCACCGGGATTGTCCATCAAATCGCCGATGCGGCCGCTGCGAGCTGGCTCCCCCACCGTGCTCTCCCCCAACAAGCAATGGTCGGCTAGGCATTAAGTCCGGCGCCGATTTCTCGATGAGATCGGCCGATCAGATCAATACCGCCTTCTGACCCCGGAAAGATTCAATAAAAATCCACCCATCTCGGCCAAATCTTCTTTAGCCAAGCAAGACCATACTTTTGCCGCTGCTAACGGGCCGCTGAGATCTACACAGATATTGTGAAGCCCGCGGCTTCGTTATCTCGACTTTAGACCAGCTTCCGAGAGGCGCGCAACAAGCACAAAGCCAGAACCATGACGAATTTATGGCGAACGCGCGAAACCCCGCAGAAACCCTCGCAAGCGTGGTTTCACAAATTTAAAGCGCGTTAATGCGGGTCGCGAGGCGCGACAGTTTGCGCGCCACCGTGTTCTTGTGCAGCACGCCTTTCGTCGTCGCGCGGTGCAATTCCGGCTGGGCGACCTGCAAGGCGGATTGCGCCGCCGCCTTGTTGCCCGATGCGATGGCGGTTTCGACCTTCTTCACAAAGGTGCGCGCGCGCGACAGGCGCGCCCGGTTGATCGCGGTGCGCTTTTCGGTCTGGCGAAGCCGTTTCTCGGCCGATTTGTGGTGCGGCATCTTGTCCCGTCGGGTCTGCGAGGTAGCGGCTTATAGCGGCGGCGCCGCGGGGCGTCAATCGCGCCGCTGGCTCACTGCCCGGCCTTGCCGAGCGCCTCGTCGAGTTCAGGCAGCACCTTGAACAGGTCGCCGACGAGGCCGTAATCGGCGATCTGGAAAATGGGCGCCTCTTCGTCCTTGTTGATCGCGACGATGACCTTCGAATCCTTCATGCCGGCAAGGTGCTGGATCGCGCCCGAGATGCCGACGGCGATGTAGAGTTCGGGGGCGACGATCTTGCCGGTCTGGCCGACCTGATAGTCGTTCGGCACAAACCCGGCATCGACCGCGGCGCGCGAGGCGCCGACCGCGGCGCCGAGCTTGTCGGCAACGGTTTCCAACAGATGGAAATTATCGCCCGACTGCATACCGCGGCCGCCGGAGATGATGACCCGCGCGCTGGTCAGCTCCGGCCGCTCCGATTTCGACAATTCGGCGCGCACGAATTCCGACAGACCCGCATCGCCGCCACTCTCGACCGCTTCGATCGGCGCGCTGCCGCCCGCGGCCTCGGCCGGAGCGAAGGCGGTGCCGCGCACCGTGATGACCTTGATCGGGTCGTTCGATTGCACCGTCGCCAGCGCGTTGCCAGCATAGATCGGGCGCACGAACGTGTCGGGCGACACGACGGCGCTGAGGTCGGAGACCTGCATGACATCGAGCAGCGCCGCGACCCGCGGCATCAGGTTTTTGCCCGCGGTCGTCGCTGGCGCCAGCACGTGGCTGTAGCCGGGAGCGAGCCTGACGATCAGCGGCGCGAGATTTTCCGCAATGGCGTGGCCGTAGGCGGCGTCATCGGCGAGGAGCACCTTGGCCGCGCCGTGGACCCGGGCCGCCGCCTCGGCGACGGCGCGGCACTCCTGGCCGGCAACGAGGATGTGTACATCGCCGCTCGTCGCGGCGGCGATCTCGGCGGCCGCAGTCATCGCGGGCAGCGTCGCCGGCTTCAGCGCCCGGTTGTCGTGCTCGGCTATGACGAGGACGGCCATCAGATCACCCGCGCTTCGTTTTTCAGCTTGTCGACCAGCTCTTGGACCGAGCCAACCTTGACGCCGCCCTGGCGCTTCGCCGGCTCTTCGACCTTCAAGGTCACGAGGCGCGGCGTTACATCGACCCCGAGCTCGTCGGGGGTCATGACCGCGATCGGCTTTTTCTTCGCCTTCATGATGTTCGGCAGCGAGGCGTAGCGCGGCTCATTGAGCCGCAGGTCGGTCGTCACGACGGCCGGCAGGTTGAATGCGACGGTTTCGAGGCCGCCATCGACCTCGCGCGTCACCTCGGCATGATGGTCGGTGATCGCGATTTTCGAGGCGAAGGTCGCCTGCGGCCAGCCCAACAGCGCCGCCAGCATCTGCCCTGTCTGGTTGCAGTCATCGTCGATCGCCTGCTTGCCGATGATGACGATCTCCGGCCCTTCCCTGGCGATGACCGCCTTCAGCAGCTTGGCGACGGCGAGCGGCTGCAAATCGGCGTCGGTCTGCACGAGCACGCCGCGATCGGCGCCCATCGCCAGCGCGGTGCGGATCGTCTCCTGGCATTGCGCAACCCCGGCCGAGACCGCAATGACCTCCTCGACGAGGCCCTTCTCGCGCAGGCGCAGCGCCTCCTCGACGGCGATCTCGTCGAACGGGTTCATCGACATCTTGACGTTGGCGAGCTCGACGCCGGTGTGATCCGCCTTGACGCGGACCTTGACGTTGTAATCGACGACGCGCTTCACCGCGACCAGCGCTTTCATCGCTTTCCTCGCTATCTGGGCGGGCTCCTTCGCGGGATAGTCCAGCAGCCGGCAGATGGCAAGAGCCGCGCACCGGCCTCAGCGCGTGGCACCCGGTTGCCACAGCACGTCGCGGGCGCCGTTGCCGTTCATGCGGCGGCTCAGCACAAAGAGGTGGTCGGACAAGCGGTTGAGGTATTTGACGGCTTCCGGGTTGACCTGTTCGATGGCGGCGAGCGCGCACACCAGCCGCTCGGCGCG
>JASIAN010000190.1 GCA_030042035.1 Alphaproteobacteria bacterium
CTCGCCTTCTCGCCCGACGAAACGCTGCTCTACATCAACGATACGCGGCGCGGTCACATCCGCGTCTTCGAGCTGTTGCCGAGCGGCATGCTGGCCAAACACACCGACCGCGCGTTCGCCGATCTGCGCGGCGCCGAGCCAGGCGTTCCCGACGGCATGAAGGTCGATGTCAAGGGCAACGTCTATTGCGGCGGCGCCGGCGGCATCTGGATCATGGATGCGATCGGGCGCAAACTTGGCCGCATCATCCACGGCGCGCCGGCGACGACAAACATTGCGTTCGGCGGCGACGACTGGAAGACGCTTTATTTCACGAGCCGCAACCATTTGGGCGCGGTTCGCGTCAAGATCCCGGGCATCCCGGTGCCGGTTTCGCCCGGCTGAGCCGATCGGGCGCGCGGCTCAGAAACGCCGCGGGGGGCGGCAGCGGTTAGAACAAGCGGTCGAGCACCGCCTGGTTGACCGAGACCGGGAAGTCCCGCCGCAGCCCGGCGGCGTATTGCTTTGCGATATCGAGCCGCGCCTCGTCGGCAAGCTGCTGCGCGATCGAGGCAGCGGCGCCGGGCGGCACCGTCGTCGGCGTGTCGATCGCCTTCAACTGCGCGGTATAGGCGCCGTTCGCGTCGTTGACGGTGACGACCGCGCCGGGCTTGGCGGCGAACAGGCGGGCGATCAGCTCGGGCGGTACCGCGTCGCCCGGTAGCGGCGTGCGCACCAGCGGTCCCGCCTTCAGCAGCGACAGGCCCTTGGCGGCGGCGGCCTTGGCGAGCGGCTCGCCTGGGCTCACCGTGGCGGCGAGCGCCGTCGCGTTCTTTGCGGCGATGTCGCGCTGCTGCTCGGCCCGCCAGTCGGCCGCAACCTCATCCTTGACCTGGGATAGGGGGCGCACCGCCGGCGGCATGATCTTGTTGACCGTGACCGCAAAAATCGCGCCGTTACTCGTATCGGTGACCCGGCTGGTGTCGCCCTCGTTCATCGCAAACACGGTCTTCACCACGTCGTCGGGCGCGACGGGCAGCTCGACCTTCTTGCCGTCGGGGCCGAGGCCCTGCTGATCGACGGCCGGCACGGTCATCAGCTTCAAGCCGAATTTTTTTGCGTCGGCGGCGAGACTCAACCCGCCGGCAAGGCCGTCATCCGCGTTGTTGCCGATCGTCGCGAGGCGGTTGACTGCATCCTCCGTGTTCAACTGGTTTTCGAGCTTGGGCTTGGCTTGCGCGAACGTCATCGTGGTCGCCGGCACGACTTTCGTGACCCGCAGAATGTGCCAACCAAGCGGGCTCTCGATCGGTTGGCTCGGTGTGTTGAGCGGCAATTTGAACGCGACATCGCCGAGTGCGGGCAGGATTTCCTTCTGCGACACGAGGCCGAGATCGATCGTGTCCGGCGCCTCTTTGGCAATCGTCGTCGCGACCTCGCGCCAGCTCTTGCCAGCCTTAAGCGCCGCCTCGGCCTGTTTGGCTACCGCTTCGCTCGGCGCCAGAATCTGCTCGATATCACGCTCTTCCGGCTTGCCAAACGCGTCCTGGCGCTGCTCCCAGGCCTGGCGCAGCTTTTTCTCGGGGATGGGAGCCGACGATTTCACATCGTCGGGCGACAAGCTGGCGATCGCAAAGCCGCGATATTCCGGGGCACGGAACAAATCCTCGTGCGCGTCGTAATACTTTTTCAGGTCGGCCGCGCTCGGCGGCCCGACATTGCCGACCGCAGCGGCCGGGAACGCCACAATGTCGGCGAGGCGCTGCTGGTTGCGATACTTGTAGATGACATCGACAACCTGCGGCGATATGCGGACGCCGGCGACGATCGCCTGCAACAGGTCGGTGCGCGGGATGTCATGACGCAGATCGGCGACGAGCTGCTCCTCGGACAGGTGATTAATCGCGAGAATCTCGTCGAAACGCTGACGGTCGAAGCGGCCGTCTGGATCGCGGAAGTTTGGGTTCTCGTAGATCGCTGCGCGGATTACCGAATCCGGCACCGCGAGGCCGAGCCGGTCGGCTTCCTGGTCAAGCAGGTGATTGTCGATCAGGTGGTCGAGCACCGACTGCGTGACCCCCAGCTCCTTCAGCTGCTGCGGATCGAGCGTGCCGCCAAAGCGGGCGCGCAGCTGCTCGATCGTCGGTCCCAGGGCGCGCTGCAGCTCGTCCGTACTGATCGATTGACCGCCGACAGTCGCGACGGTTGTGTTGGAACCGTTCGAGTCGCCGAATGGCGAACGCACATAAATTCCCCAGTACCCGAACGAGATGATCAACAGCCCGAACAGGGTCTTGACGACGATCGAGCCCGCTCTGCCGCGGATCGCTTGCATCATGGCTGGACGGTCCGGCCTCAATGAGATCGGGGCGGGTTGACCGCGGCCCGATTGGAATGTGATCGTTGAAGCGAACATAGAGAGGACGCGAGCCGCCCGCAACTGCCGACGGCGCCGCGGCGGCGTCGCCCGGGGAGAAAGCAAATGCCTGAACGAAAATGGCTCGTGGCCGGCAACTGGAAGATGAATGGGCTCAGGGCCGATGGGATCGGGCTGGCCCGCGCGATCGCCGCGCGAGCGACGGGTGCGCTCCGCTGCGACCTCCTCGTGTGTCCGCCGGCAACGCTTCTCGCCGCCGTCGCAGACGCGATTGCCGGCAGCTGCGTCATGCTCGGCGGCCAGGATTGCCATCCCGAGCCGAGCGGCGCATTCACCGGCGACATCAGCGCCGAGATGCTCAGGGATGCCGGCTGCAGCCATGTAATTCTCGGACATTCCGAGCGGCGGCACGGCCACGGTGAAAGCGACTCGGTCGTGCGCAGCAAGGTCGCGGCCGCTTGGCGGGCGGGGCTCATCGCGATCTTGTGCGTCGGCGAGACACGCGCCGAGCGCGAGGCGGGCCGGGCACTCGATACCGTCGCGAGCCAGCTCGTTGGCTCGCTGCCCGACGGTGCTGATGCCAGGCGGCTGATCGTCGCGTATGAGCCGGTGTGGGCGATCGGCACCGGGCTGACGGCAACGATGGCCGACATCGCCGACATGCATGCCGCAATCCGCAGCCGCATTCCGCGAGGCACGCGCATCCTCTACGGCGGCTCGGTCAATCCCGGGAACGCCGGCGACATCCTGGCGCTCGCCGAGGTCGACGGCGTCCTCGTCGGCGGCGCCAGCCTCAAGGCGGATGATTTTTGGCGCATCGCCGAGGCCGGTCGCTAGTGCCGCGAGGCAATGGATGATGCGCAGCATTCCCGGCCGCATTTCGGCGCGCGATAATTTCCCAACAGAGGAGCGCGGAGAGGGCATGCCGCACATCGGGCAACTGGTTCACCGGCGCTTCGGCAACGGCCCGCGAGTGTGGCGTTTGGCGCTCGTGCTGGCCGCGCCGTTGTGCCTCATTGCCTGTGCGCCGCGCAAAGCGCCGGCGCCGGTCGTTGCCGCCCGCCCGCCAGTCGCCGCCCAAGCGCAAAGTGCCGCAACACCGTCGCCGACGATTGCCGCACGGCCGCTGCCGCCATTGGCGACAACGGCAACGCCACCGCCGACCGCAACAGCAAAGGCGCCGCCCGCGCCCGCGCCGGGTCAATCCGCGGCGCCGGTGCCGCTCGCTCCGTCGCTGGCGGCAAATCCGCCGCCGGCTGTCGCGGCTCGTCCTGCCGCGCCGCTGGCGACAACGTCGGCCCATGCCGCGCCACCGCCCGGCGTTACCTGCCCGCCCGGCACGATCGGCCAGTGGAGTCGCGACGTGATCAATCAGCCGGTCTACGTCTGCCGGCCGGCGCCGCGCTGATCGCCAATGCGCGCGCCCGATGACCAGCATTGGCGGCAGCTGATCGCCGACTATTTCGGCGCCGGCTCGCGGCTCCGGGTCTTGCGCCATGCGGCAGCCTTCGGCGCACCGGTATTTGTCGTCGATTTCGATCGCGGCGTGCGGCACTACCGCACCTTCGGCTCGTTCGGGCCGTCGTTCGGCGCAGCCGAGCCCGACGAGCCGCAACTCACCGAACAGTCGAGCATGGATCTGCTTTATCCCTCGCATCTGGTGTTTCACTACGAACGGCTCATGTCGCTGGCCTTTGCGCTCGCCGAGCGGCCGCTGACGGCGCTCTTACTCGGCGTCGGCGGTGCTGCGATGTGGCGCTTTCTGCGCGCGTACGTGCCGGATTGTGCGACGACGCTGGTCGATGCCGACGAGAGCGTCGTCGCGATTGCAAAGCGCTGGTTCTACCTGAGCCAGAACGTCGTCATCGAACCGGCGCAACAATACCTCGCGGCCAATGCAAGGCAATTCGACGTCGTGCTCGTGGATCTTTACGATGCGCGGGGGCCGGCGCCGTTCGACGACCGGTTCTGGGCGCGGACGATCGATGCGGTGGCGCCGGGCGGGTGCCTGGCGACAAACTGGGCCGATTTCGCGACGAACCGGGCGGTGCGCCCGATGGCGGAAGCGCTCCAAGCGACAGCGCGCGGCCGCGGTCTCGACACCTATTACGTGACCCGTCGCGGCTTTCACGACAATCTGATCCAGTACCTGCCGCGCGGCGGCGACCGACAGCCTGAAGCGCTTACCGAAGCATTCGAACGCTTTGCACGGCAGCGCCGGCTCCCCGACCGCGGCCGCTTCATCCTGGAAAACTGCCTCGTTTCGGAGGACTTCCCGCTCGCTATCTGACCGGTCGCTGCTGCGCGGCCAGGCGGGCGTGTTCGCGTCGCGAGATCGGGTGCGGCACCCACGGACGGTCGCCGCGGCTCCGGTTGGCGCTTTCCATCGTGACGCCGCCGTCATCGAGCCACAGCGCGACGGCGCCGTAGCGCCAGTTGTCGATGCGGTCGGCGACCGGGATGCGATGGCGGCAGCGAAAGCCGGCCGGCACCTGCGCCAGGATCGCATCGACCGTGCCGCAAAGGACCGGCAAGCCCTCAGGGCTGGTGACCAATGCGACCCGCTCGCCGCGCGCGGCATAAAAACAGCGCCCCCGCTCGCGGCAGTCGAGCGCGCCGGCCGTGCCGGAAGCGGGCCATCGCAACAGCGTGGAAGCGGTCGCCTCGGCGAGAAAAGAATGATCGAGCGAACCGGCGGTCGGCCGCACGAAATAGCCGCCGTCGGGCGCGCGGGCCGCCAGGAGTCGGCCGAAATCGGCGAGCACGAGGTCGGGCGGGCGCACGGCAAGCATCGTCAGCATACCAGCGGCGATGCCGAGCGCGCCAAATAGCCGCCACTTTCCTTGCCACAGGCACAGCCAACAGCCGCCAAGCGCGACCAGCACGACGCCGGCGATCGGCAGCGGGTCGACCGGCCAGACATTGCCTGGCAGCGCCGCGACCCATCGGGCGACGGCGATCGTCAGATCGATGCCCCAACCCATCGGCACGAGCGCCAGTTTTTCGAGGCCGAACGGCATCAACAGGCAGGCGATGACGCCGCACGGCAGCGTCCACACCGCCGACAGCGGCACCGCGATGACGTTGGCGATCGGTGAATAGAGGACGATCTGGTGGAAATGGTAAATTGCGAACGGCTCGGTGCCGAACGTCACGATCAGCGTCGTCAACACGACGGCGGCGAAATATCCGGCGATCCGCCGCACCGGAGGGCCGCTGTGCAGCACATAGGCGAGCCGCGCGCCCCACGTTTCGTACACCGCAACGAGTGCGACGACAGCGCCGAACGACATCTGAAAGCTGACGCCGACGAGGCTCGCCGGCGCCATCACCAACACGGCAAGCGCCGCGAGCGCGCAGATCCGCATCGACAGCCGCAGCCGGTCGATGAGGATCGCGGCAAACACGATGCCGTTCATGACAAAGGCGCGCTCGGTCGGGATCGCCGCACCGGAAATCATCAGGTAGCAAAACAGCACGACCAATGTGACGCCGGCGGCGATCTTCTTGATCGGCCAGCGCAGCGCGATAAACGGCACGAGCGCGAGGCCGCCGCGCACCGCGAAAAACACGAAGGCGCCGACGAGGCCGAGATGCAAGCCGGCAATCGCCAACAGGTGCGACAGGCCGCTGTCGCGGAACGCCTGCTTGACATCCTCCGACATCATGCCGCGCTTGCCGGTGATGACGGCCGAGGCGACGCCGCCGGTCGAGCCGGGCAGGGCGGCGTTGATGCGCTGGGTCATCGCGATGCGCAATTGCAGCAGCCATTGCCGCCAGCCGGCCTCCGCCTCACCGTCCGCGGCATCGATGCGGCGCGCCGCG
>JASIAN010000191.1 GCA_030042035.1 Alphaproteobacteria bacterium
TCGGCGGTGGCGGCGCGTTCGCGGCGATTGTCCTCGCGGCCGCGCTCGGCGATGCGCGCCGCCTTGCCGCGGCGGCCGCGCAGGTAATAGAGCTTGGCGCGCCGCACGTCGCCGCGACGCACCACCTCGATCGCCGTGATGCGCGGCGAATGCAGCGGAAAGATGCGCTCCACCCCCTCGCCGTAGGAGATTTTGCGCAGCGTGAAGTTCGAGTTGATCCCGGCATTTTTGCGGCCGATACAGACGCCCTCGAAAGCCTGGATGCGCTCGCGCTCGCCTTCGACGACGCGCAAGGACACGCGCACCGTATCGCCCGGCTGAAACGGCGGTACCGACCGCGCGGCGACAAGCTTGGCGACCGCTTCGGCTTCGATCTGCTGCAGTATGTTCATCCTTCCACCTCTTCGCGGGCCGCGCCGATCGCCGCGCGCGCCACATGCCGCCGCCACAAATCGGGCCGCCGCTCGCGCGTCACCCGCTCCGCCTGCGATCGCCGCCAGGCTGCGATCTCGGCGTGGTTGCCCGACACCAGAACCTCCGGCACCGCCCGTCCCTGCCACACCTGCGGCCGCGTGTAATGCGGGTATTCGAGCAGCCCCGCGGCGAAGCTTTCCTCTTCCAGCGCCGCGGCGCAGCCGACGACGCCAGGCAACAGCCGGACGCAGGCGTCGATCAGCGCAATCGCCGCCGGTTCACCGCCCGACAGCACGAAATCACCGAGGCTCACCTCCTCGATCGCGCGCGCCTCGATGACCCGCTCGTCAACGCCCTCGAACCGGCCGCAGATGAGCGTGACGCCCGGCCCTGCCGCCAGCCCCCGCACCCGCGCCTGATCGAGCGGCCGACCGCGCGGCGACAGCAGAAGAGGCGGCTCAACGCCGCCGCTGCCGGCGATAGCAGCGTCGAGCACGTCGGGCCGCATGACCATGCCCGGCCCGCCGCCGAACGGCGCATCATCGACGGAGCGGTGTTTATCGCTCGCGAAATCGCGGATGTCCACTGTTTCCAGGTGCCAAATCCCGGCTCGCAGCGCCTTGCCGGCGAGCGAATGAGCGAGCGGCCCGGGCAGCATTTCCGGGAAGATCGTCAACACCGTCGCGCGCCAGGTCACGGCGCCGCTTCCTTTTCGACCGGCGTCAACAAACCGGGCGGCGGGTCGATGACGAGGCGGCCGGCGGCGAGATCGACCTCGGGCACGACAGCGCGGGTAAACGGCACCATGAACGGTGGCCCGTCGGCGCGGGCGATGTCGAGCGTATCGCCGGCGCCGAAATCATAGACCGCGCGCACCCGGCCCACCGGCGTGCCATCGGCGAGCACTGCGGCGAGGCCGATCAGGTCGGCATGGTAATATTCGTCGTCGGCTGGCGGCGGCAGCGCCGCGCGCGACAGGTAGAGACGCATGCCGCGCAACTCCGCGGCGCGGTCGCGATCCGCAACCCCGGCAATTTTTGCGATTAAGACGCCCTTGGCATTGCCGACGACGCGCAGACGCAGCCGGCGCTCAGCCGCCTCGTCCTCGAGTGGGCCGTAACGCGCGATATCGGCGGGATCGGCGGTGAAGCTTTTCACCCGCACGGCGCCGTGCACACCATGCGCACCGACGATTACGCCGACGCACACGCGCTGTTCGCCCGCCTTCAACGCGCACGCCCGAATCGTCAGCCGCGCGCCGCCGCGGCGGCTTCGGCAGCGGCCTTGGCGCGTTCCTGCGCCTTGGCCTTCGGCGCCGACTGCTTCGGCCTCTCGCGGATCGCCGGTTTCTCGATGATGCCGGCGTCGCCCAAAAAGCGCGCGACCCGTTCGGTCGGCTGCGCGCCGACGCCGAGCCAGTGGCGGATGCGCTCTTCCTTCAGCGTCACGCGGTCGGCGGCGCCGCGCTCCAGCATCGGGTTGTAGGTGCCGAGCCGCTCGATAAAGCGCCCGTCGCGCGGGCTGCGCGCATCGGCGACGACAAACGCATAGAACGGCCGCTTCTTGGCGCCGCCGCGCGCCAGCCGGATCTTCAGGGACATTGGTTCTTACCCCTCATGAGAACAAAGAGAACCGCAGCCGCGGCGAAAGCCGGAACCCACCGCTGCGCGGCACGTCAGGCGGACGAGTGGACCCCGGCTTGCGCCGGGGATGCGGAGAACAGCTGGCGCGAGGGCTGTCACCGCATGCCTTGCGGCAGGATGGCCTGCAGGCCGTGGCGCGTCAGGCCGCGCTCGCCGAGCTTTTTCATCTTTTTCATCATGCCGGCCATGTCCTGATACTGCTTCAATAGGCGATTGACCTCCGGCACCGAGGTGCCGGAGCCGGCGGCGATGCGGCGCCTGCGGGAACCGTTCAACAGCTTCGGGTTACGCCGTTCGGCCCTCGTCATCGAGCCGATAATCGCCTCCTGCCGCTTGATGATCCCTTCGTCGATATTGGCGTCGGCCAGTTGCTTCTTGATCTTGCCGACGCCCGGCAAGAGGCCAAGCATGCCAGTCATGCCGCCCATGCGGCGGATCTGGCGCAGTTGCCCGGCGAGGTCGTCGAGATCGAATGCGCCCTTCTGGAGCTTCTTGGCGAGCCGCTCGGCATCCTCCTGGTCGGCGGTTTCGGCCGCCTTCTCCACGAGGCTGACGACATCGCCCATGCCGAGAATGCGGCCGGCAATGCGCTCTGGATGGAACGGTTCGAACGCCTCGACCTTCTCCCCGGTACCGATCATGACGATCGGTTTGCCGGTGATCGCGCGCATCGACAGCGCGGCACCGCCGCGCGCATCGCCATCGACACGGGTCAACACGATGCCGGTGACGCCGGCGCGCTCGCCAAACGCCTTCGCGACATTGACCGCATCCTGGCCGGTCATCGCGTCGGCGACGAGCAAGGTCTGGTGCGGATTGGCCGCCTCGCGCACCGCTGCGACCTCGAGCATCAACTCTTCGTTGACGTGCAGCCGGCCGGCGGTGTCGAGCAGCACGACGTCGTAGCCTTCGCGGCGGCCAACATCGAGCGCCCGGCGGGCGATCGCGACCGGCCGCTCGCCGACGACGACCGGCAATGTCGCGACGCCGATCTGACGGCCGAGTTGCGCCAACTGCTCCTGCGCCGCCGGACGCTGCACATCGAGCCCTGCCATCAGCACTTTCTTGCGGTCGCGGGCCTTGAGGCGCAGCGCGATCTTGGCGCAGGTCGTCGTCTTGCCCGAGCCCTGCAGCCCGACGAGCATGACGGTGACCGGCGGCGCGGCGTTGAGATCGATTCCTGCGGCTCCATCCGGGCCGCGGCCACGGTTCGCGCCGCCGCCGAGCACCTCGACGAGATGATCGTGCACGATCTTGACGACCATCTGGCCCGGCGTCACCGAGCGCAGCACTTCCTGCCCGACCGCCTTCTCGCGCACCGCGCCGATGAAATCGCGCACGACCGGCAGGGCCACATCGGCTTCGAGCAGCGCGACACGGATTTCACGCAGCGCCGCGCCGACATCGTCGGCCGACAGCGCGCCGCGCCGGCGCAGATTGTCGAAGACGGCGTTGAGGCGGTCGCTGAGGCTATCGAACATAGGCTGCCCTCAATGCGCAAACGGGCCGGCGCGCGACACTCGCGGACCAGCCGACCCCCCAATATGGGGAGCGGAGATGCCTTCTGCTATCGGCAGAGCGGCCGGACGCTACCCGGCCGGCTCCGCCGGTGTCAATCGCGGCGCGGGACCGCGACGGGCGCGGAGTTACCCTCGCGCCACGTAGCCGTAGGCGGTGTTGCTGCGCGCCGGACCTCCGGACAGGTAGGCGGCCTTGATCCGCGACAGACCGTCGGTTTCCCACGGCATCAACCCGGCGTGCCGCTCGACCTTGTAAAAGCGCGCCGCGTTGTAGCCGAAAATGCCGCTCTTGACCGGACCTTCCGCCGGCCCGAGTGCGGCAAAGCCGTGCTTTTTGCGCATGTCCTCGGGGATTTCGAGGCGGCGAAACGCCTCGATCTGCCATTGCGGCGAGCCATACCACACCGAGTCGGTGCCCCAGAACACGTGATCGTGCCCGAGCCCTTTGACGAGCGTGCCGATGAACGCGGCGGCAAACCGCGGGCTCGTCGTCGCCGCCATCGCGAACGACGTGCCGATATCGGCGTAGACATTGCTGACGCCGTGTTTGGCGGGGATCGTGGCGAGATCGGAAACCCATTGGATGTAACCGGTCTTCTCGAAATGCGCCAGCGCCGCATCCGGCGACTCGGCAAACGGCCGCAGGGCCGAATGGTAGATCACGAAATTGAGCTGCGGCCAATCCTTCGCCGCCTTCGGCAAATCATCGACATTGGCAAATTTCCATTTGCCGCCGGGGATCGATTTGGCGTAGTCGGCCGGCAACAGGCCCTTGTGGATACAGATCGTCGTGATGCCCGACTTCACCGCCTTCTCGTAGAAGGGGTAGACGAGCTTCTCGTCGTCGAGCCGCCACGGATATTTCGTCGTGGCAGGATTGAGCGGGTCGCCGATCGTGTAGCCTTTCCAGCTCTGCGGCCTGACCTGCTCGATACAGCGGTCGACCTCCTCGATCCAGCCGGGCTGCTTCGGTGTGATCACCGAATGGAAGAAGAGCCGCTTGGTGCCGGCGACGGCGTTCACGCTGTCGGCCGCCTGCTTGATCTGGTCGTTGGTCAGAAACCAGTTGGCCCGGTTGTCGAACGGCGCGCCGCTCAGCGTCGCGATCTTGGTGTCGCTGTCGAGGTAGATCTCCTTGACGAAGTTGTCGAATTTGTAGCGGTCGAGCGACAGCCCATAGGCATCCTTCAGGATGCCATGATGCCAGTGCTCGTCGGCGTATTTGGCAAGGAACAGAAGTCCCTTGTTCGCATAGTCGTCTTTGACGAAATGCACCTGGTCGTCAAAGACGAACTGGCCGGCGAGCTTGTCAGCGCGGGCGGCGGCAGCTTCGGGCTCGGCCGCTTCCGCCGGCGCGACCTCGAAGACCCGGCCGAACACATCGTTGAGCGCGACAAAGGCGGCGGCCATGCCGCAACTGGTGCGCAGAAAGCTGCGCCGATCCATGCCGAGCTTTTTCGCTGTGCCGTCCGCCAATTCCTTCAGCCGCGCCTCGAACCGCCGCTGCGCCGGCGTCTGCGGCAGCGGGTTGAATTCGCCGTTTGAGATCATTCGCGTCGGCACCGGCGAGCGAAACGCGATCCGCTCCGCCGGCCGCGTCTGCAGCAACTCGCGCTCGCTGAGAAAGCGACCCATGGTTGTCCTCCCTTCGTCTGGTTGGTTGCCTGGAGGCAATTTGCGTGCTCAACCGACGCGATCCTTGCCGCCCGATCAGCGCGGGGTCAAGCGGCTGATCCGTCGCAGTCGAGCCGACGAGGGGCGAACCGTACGCGGCAGGCGCACGCAGGCTTCCCTTCTGCCCGAGACGCGCGTGTGCTAGACCCCGGCGCCATGGCCGAACCCGATCTCGCTTCGCTGCTTCGCCGCATCGCCGATGCGCTCGAACGGCTGGCGCCGCCCGGCGCTCCGGTCAACGACCTCACCGCCGCCAACGCGTTCGTCTGGCACGCCGAGCGCGAATGGCTGGAGCCGGTGGCAAGCGTCAACCGCGTGCCGCTCGGGCTATTGCGCGGCATCGACCGGGTGCGCGACATCCTGCTGGAGAATACCGAGCGCTTCGCCGCCGGGCTGCCGGCCAACAATGTGCTGCTGTGGGGCGCGCGCGGGACCGGCAAAAGCGCGCTCGTCAAGGCGATCCACGCTGCGGTCAACGAGTCGCGGCCAACTCAAAAGCCCGGGGCGCTGGCGCTCGTCGAGATTCATCGCGAGGACATCCCGAGCCTGCCGCGGCTGCTCGCCCTCGTGCGCGAAAGTCCGCGTCGCTGCCTCCTGTTCTGCGACGATCTCTCGTTCGATGGCAGCGATGCGAGCTACAAATCGCTGAAAGCGGTGCTGGAAGGCGGCATCGAGGGGCGGCCGGACAATGTCGTGCTCTATGCGACATCGAACCGCCGTCACTTGATGCCGCGCGATATGATTGAGAACGAACGCTCGACCGCGATCAACCCGGCCGAGGCGGTCGAGGAGAAGGTCTCGCTATCCGACCGCTTCGGGCTGTGGCTCGGCTTTCACAATGTCGACCAGGAGACCTATCAGGCGATCGTCATGGGCTACGCCCGGCATTTCCGGCTCGATCTGCCGCCGGCCGAACTGCGCGCCCAGGCCGCCGAATGGGCGATCACCCGCGGCGCGCGATCGGGGCGTGTCGCCTGGCAGTTCATCCAGGACCTTGCCGGCCGCCTCGGCAAGCCGCTCGGGCCAACCCCAAAGGTCTGAGCGGTCAACCCGGCAGTGGGCCGAGAAAGCGAAGCGGATCGAGGGCGCGCTCGCCCTGGCGCAATTCGAAATGCAGCTGCGGCCGATCCACACCGCCGGTGTCACCGACCCGTGCAATTAACTGACCGCGCACGACCCGCTCGCCGCGATGCACCAGCAGCGTTTCGCAATGCGCATAGGCCGAAATGAGGCCGTCAGGGTGCTTGATCAGCACGAGATTGCCGTAGCCGCGCAGCTGGTTGCCGGCATAGGCAACGACGCCGCCATCGACCGCCCGCACCGGGGCGCCCTGCGGCGCCGCGATGTTGATGCCAGCGTTGTGTTGACCGGTCGGCGTCATCCCGAAGCCTTCGATGATCTGGCCGCGCACCGGCCATAACAGCGCGCCGCGATCGGGTGCCGCGGCGGTCTCCTCGGATGCCGCTTCGTGCGCCGGCGCGGCGGCGACAACGGCGACCCGTTGTGGCGCCGGCTGCGGCGGCGGACCGTCAAGCGGGATGATCTCGGGCGGCGGGTGCTCGCCGGCCCGTCGCACCCAGCGCGGCGGCGGCATAGCCGCCAGTCGCGGCGGCCGCTCGGTAGCGCTCGGGATCAGCAGATGCTGGCCGATCTCGATGCCGTAGGGCGGCGGCAAGTGATTGGCGGCAATGATGTTGCGCGCTGGTACGTGGTATTTTTCGGCGAGCCCGCCGACCGACTGGCCCCGCTGCACGATGATCCGCACCCCCTCGCGCGGTCCCATCGCTGCCGCTGACGGTCGCGGCTCGGGCAGCCGGCGTTCGGCCAGCTGCGGCGGCGCCAACGGCGGCGATCGCCGTTCCGCTATCGGCGGGGCAGCTGGGATCGGCGCCGGCGGCGGCGGGTATGGCGCAACCGCCGGCAGGGTCGTCGCCTGCCCAATGATGACCGGCGCCGGCGGACCCGACGAGCAGGCGGCGAGAAGACCCGCCGTCAGCGCTGCCACCGCCGCGCCGGTGGCGCGCCGCGCGAATGCCGCGTTCCTCATGTCCCCCTCCTGCCCGCCGCCACGGGCAGAACGTCGAATTCCGCAGTCTGTTTTACAGCGCACGGTGCCGGCACGACAAAGCCGCTGCCGCGCCGGGCCGCGGCACCGCAGATCGACGGCAGGTCCGGGAGAGCGTAATTTTGCGTGTTCGCCGACGGCTGCCGCGGCGCCGCGAATCGGTCTTATCCAAACGCTTCCCGCAGGTCTGCCAGCACGGGGACGTTTGTCAGGTCAAGGAAGATCGGCGTGATCGACACCTTGTTGTCGAGCAGCGCGGCAACATCGGTGCCGGGATGGGCGCCGCCCACCTCGCGCACCGGGCCGATCCAGTAATACGGTCGGCCGCGCGGATCGACCCCCTCCATCAGATTGTCGGCGATCTCGCGCCGGCCCTGGCTTGTCACGGCGTAGCCCGTGGTCTTGCCCGGCGGCACGGCCGGGAAATTGATGTTGATCAGCGTGCTGTCGGGCCACGGCCGGCGCAGCAGGCGGCGGATGATATCCGGCCCGAAGGCTTCGCCGGTCTCCCACGGGATCGGCGCGCCGTCGCGGAAATCCTGGCTCAGCGCCGCCGCCGGGATGCCGAGCAACGTCGCTTCCATCGCCGCCGCGACGGTGCCGGAATAAGTCAGGTCCTCGCCGACATTGCTGCCGCCGTTGATGCCAGACAGCACGAGGTCGGGCGGCCGGTCGCGCAACAGGCGCTTGACCGCGAGCACGATGCAATCGGTCGGCGTGCCGTCCACCGCATAGCGGTGCGGCGCGATCTCGTGCAGGCGCAGCGGCCGGCGCGTCGTCAGGGAATGGCTGGCGCCGCTCTGTTCAAGTTCCGGCGCGACGGTCCACACATCATCAGATAGCGCGCGGGCGATCTTCTCCAGCACGCGGATGCCGGGCGAATTGATGCCGTCGTCATTGGAAATCAGGATCCGGCATCTGCCGGGTTCGATGCGCAAATCAGCCATCACCGCCTATCATCGTCTGTCCACCCATATAGGGCTGCAACGCTTGCGGAATCGTGACGGTGCCGTTGGCGCGCTGATAGTTTTCGAGGAGCGCGATCAGCGTGCGGCCGATCGCGAGGCCAGAGCCGTTCAGCGTGTGCACCGGTCGGTTGCCGCGGCCCTCCTTCGGACGATAGCGCGCATTCATGCGGCGGGCCTGAAACGCGCCGCAATTCGAGCAGCTGGAAATTTCGCGATAGGCGTTCTGCCCCGGCAGCCAGACTTCGAGGTCATAGGTCTTCTGTGCGGCGAACCCCATGTCGCCGGCCGACAGCAGCATGACGCGATAGGCGAGGCCGAGCCGCTTCAAGACTTCTTCAGCGCATCGCGTCATGCGCTCGTGCTCGGCGTCCGATTGCTCGGGCGTCGTGATCGATACGAGCTCGACCTTTTCGAACTGGTGCTGGCGGATCATGCCGCGCGTGTCCTTGCCGGCTGCGCCCGCCTCCGAACGAAAACACGGCGTCCACGCCGTAAAGCGCAGCGGCAATTGCGCCTCGTCGAGGATTTCGCCGGCGACGAGATTGGTCAGCGGCACCTCGGCGGTCGGAATGAGCCAATAGCCTTCCCTGGTCTGGAACAGATCTTCGGCAAATTTCGGCAATTG
>JASIAN010000192.1 GCA_030042035.1 Alphaproteobacteria bacterium
ACTTTGTACCGGGCGATAGAGTTCGATGAGATTGGGGTGTCACTGGCGGCCAAGTCATTTTCGCTTTGCAGAAGCTGCGATTGCGCCCGACCGTGGCTATGATAATGCTTCAGCCCATATGCGGGCCAGGTCCGCCGCCCGCCGCCTCGAGCACCGCGGCGCGCCATTCGCGCTTTACCGGCAGGATAGGCGGCATGGGCGCGAGATCGGGTTCGGCGGTCGGCGCAGCGATCGACTCGATCTTGTCGGTCTTGGCGGCCTTGCGCATGAAGAGATTGTAGATCGCCCATTGCGCGCGATGCCGTTTGCCGCTCCACGGGAAGCGTTGCGTCATCGAGGGCGCCGCATAGAAATTCTCATAGGCGCGCGCGTGTCCGAGGCGCAATTGGTCTCCCGACATCTGCGCCGGCTGATAGACCACGTGTCCCTGGTCGTACATCGTCCAATCGTAGGAGACCATGCGATTGGCCTTCTTCATTTCATACCAGGTCAACGTGCCAGGATAGGGCGTCAGCACCGAATAGGCGCAAGCATCGTAATTGGCGTCGATGTTGAACTCGACCGTTTCGTCGAAGACCGAGAGATCGTCGCCGTCGAAGCCGAACATGAAGAGGCCGAAGACCATGATGCCGTAGGAGTGCAGTTTCTCGACCAGCGCGGCGAAGGTCTCGGGCCGGTTGACGTGCTTGTGCACGCTGGTCAGCGTCGAGCGCGAGATCGACTCGAAGCCGATGCTCATCATCGTGCAGCCGCTTTGCGCGGCGAGTTCCAGCATGGCGTCGTCCTGCGCGAGCTTCGAGGTGACGCCCGCCTGCCATTGAATGCCGCGCCCTTTCAGGGCGCGCATCACGTCCTTCGGCCGGTCCGGAGTCCCGAAGAAGTCGGCATCGTTGATCGAGACGACGCGCGAGCCGCAGTTCTCCATCTCGCGGATGACTTCGTCGACCGGCCGATAGCGGAATTTGAGGCCGTTCATCAACGGTTCGGCGCAGAAGGTGCAGCCCTGGTGGCAGCCGCGCGACGTCTGCACAAAGGTGCGGTTGACATAGCGGTGCGGCTTTAACAGGTCGTAGCGCGGCATCGCCAGGCCCACCATCGGGTGCAGCCGGTCGGCGCGATAGGTGCCGCGCATGGCGCCGTCTTCGAGGTCGTCGAGCAGCCGGTCGATGACCAGCTCCACTTCGCCGATGACGACCGCGTCGGCGTGCCGCAGCGCCTCCTGCGGCATGAAGCTCGGATGCACGCCGCCCATGACCACGGGGGTGCCCTGCGCGCGGAAGCGGTCGGCGATTTCGTAGCCGCGGTTGACGTAGGCGGTCATCGCGGAGATCCCGACGAGATCGGCCTTCAGGTCGAAATCGATCGGCTCGATGTTCTCGTCGGTCAGCACGACCTCGTAGCGGTCGCGCGGGATGCATGCGGCGACCGCCAAGAGGCCGGCAAGCGGCGAATAGAGCGCGCGGTTCAGGTAAACCGGGCGGGTCGTCAGCGAGTCTGTCTTGGGATTGATGAGGTGAATGATCCGCGAGCGCACCAGCGTCCCCCCGTGCAGTGCCGCCGCCGGCAAACTGCAGGCGGGCAGCGATCGTTCCCGCGCTTGAGCTTAAGCGAGATACCGTTGGCGCAAATGGCGTTCGAAGGCGGCGACCGCAAGTGGGGTGCCGGTTGCCGCTTCGATCAATTCGCCGGTCGCGAACAATGAGCCTTTCTCGTGGATATGGCGTTTGAGCCAGCCGAGCAGCGCCGCGAACTGGCCGCCGCCGATCGCGTCGTCGAGCCCTGGCAGCGCGGCGCGCGCGGCGGCGAAAAGTTGCGCCGCGATGACGGCGCCAAGCGTATAGGTCGGGAAATAGCCCCAGTAGCCGTCGTACCAGTGGATGTCCTGCAGCACGCCGTCGCGATCGGACGGCGGCGTGACGCCGATCGCCGCTTTGAGGCCGTCGTTGAACGCGGCCGGCAGATCGCGCGGCAGAAGGTCGCCGGCCACCATCGCCCGCTCCAGCCGGTAGCGCAGGATCACATGGGCCGGATAGGTCACTTCGTCGGCATCGACGCGGATCGGCCCGGGCCGCACGCGAATCTGCCTGCGATAGAGCGCCTCCGGCTGCCATGCCGTCGCCTCGCCGCCGAAGATTTCGCTGAGGAGCGGCGCGGCGAAGCCGGCAAAGGCGCGGCTGCGGCACATCTGCATTTCGACCAACAACGATTGGCTCTCGTGCACCGCCATGCCGCGCGCTGCACCAACCGGCTGGCGTCGCCATGTCGCCGGCAGACCGCGCTTGTAGAGGCCGTGGCCGCATTCATGCAATGCGGCCATCAATGCCTTTGCCGGGTCGGCCGCGTCATAGCGGGTGGTCAGACGTACATCGTCCGGCGTGCCGCCGGTGAACGGGTGGGCGCTTTCGTCGAGCCGACCGTGCGCGAAATCGAAGCCGACCCGCTCGACGAGCATCCGCGCCGCGCGGCGCTGCGCCGCAGGCGGGAACGGTCCGTGCGGTTCGGGCGGCGCCGGACGCGCTGCCTGACGCTCCAGCGCCGCGGCGAGGAGCGCCGGCAGAAACGCTTCGATGTCTGCGAACAGGCGGTCGATCTCAGCGACACGGCCGCCCGGTTCGTACTGGTCGAGCAGCGCCTCGTAGGGGCCGGTGCCGAGCGCCGCGGCCTTGGCGGCGGCGGCCTCGCGGGTCAGCTCCAGCACGCGTTCAAGGCCGGGCAGCGCCGCGGCGAAATCGTCGGCCGGCCGCGCGGCGCGCCAGGCGCCCTCCGATTGCGAACGCGCCTCCGACAGCGCCGCGACGAGATCGGCCGGCACCGCCGCGGCATGACGCCAGCGCCGCCGCATCTCGCGCAGGTTGGCGCGCTGCCATTGATCGAGCCGATTGCCGGCGTCTTCTTCGGCCGCGGCCAGGAGGTCGGCCATGTCGGGCCGGGTCAGCTCCTCGTGCGCAACGACCCGCAGCGTCGCCAGCTGCCCGGCGCGTGAGGCGGCGCCGCCCCGCGGCATCATCGCCGCGGCATCCCAGTGCAAAAACTGGATCGCCTCCTCGATCGCGCCCTGCCGGGCAAAGCGCGATTCAAGTTCGTCGTACGGGTTCATCGTGCGGCTCCGCGCGCGGCAATCGCTGCGATTTGAAATAGATGTAAAGCCCGATCGCAGCGAGCGAAAACCAGGTGATGACGTATTGCAGATGATGGTTCGGCAGCGCCGGCAGCGCGGTGCCGCCCTGCGGCCAGCCGCCCGGGTTGGGCGTGCGATCGGCGTCGATATAAAACGGCGCGACATCGGCGAGGCGGTCGGCCCTCGCCATCGCCGCAAGATCGATGCGATACCACGCGCCCTGCACCGGCCGATTGTCCGGCACGAACATGCCCGGCGACGTGGGCAGCACAATGCGGCCGGTCACGTACGCAATTCCGGCGGGTTCGCCGGCCATGCGCGTGCTGCGATTTCTCAACGCGGTCGGCACAAAGCCACGATTGACAAAGACAATCCGCCCGTCCGCTTCGCGCAGCGGCGTCAGCACATCGAACCCGGCGGCGCCGTCCGGGGCGATCGCGTGCACAAGGATTTCCTTGTCGTTGAGGAAGGTGCCGCGGAGGGCGGTACGGCGCAGCACGAGGCGCTGCGCGTCGGCAAGCGATCGCGGCGGCGCCACCGGCGGCGCCTTCAGCGTCGCGGCGCGCTGCGCGATCAGGCCTTCCTTCCAGTGCAGCCGCTGAATCTGCCAGATGCCAAGCCCGAGGCACAACAGCACGACCGGCAGCGTGATGAGCGTTGGCACCACCGCCAGCCGATAGCCGCCGATGTCGAGGCTCATGCGGCGGGCGGGGCGTGCAGCAGGTAATGCCGGTAATGCAGCGCAACGAGGCCGGCCTTCAGCGGCCGTAGCATCACGATCGCGCCGCCGATGATCAGCGGCGTCCACAATACGATGTGCACCCAGAGCGGTGGCGAGAACGTCAATTCGACCCAGGCCGCCAGCGCGACGACGATCAGCCCCAAAAACAGGATGACAAAGACGGCCGGCCCGTCGGCAGCGTCCTGCCCCGCAAAATTGAGGCCGCAGACCGGGCAGGCCGGCTGCACTGTCAGCAGCCCGGAAAACAGCGGCCCCTCGCCGCAGCGCGGACAACGGCAGAGCAGTGCCGCCCAGGCCAGCGACACCGGCGGATAGCGGTGCGGCTCGGCGATCATCGATCGCGCCGGCTCAGCCGGCGTAAGTCGCGTGACCGCTCCCCCACCAATAGACGCAGACGAACAGGAACAGCCATACCACATCGACGAAGTGCCAATACCACGCCGCCGCCTCCAGACCGAAATGATGGTCGGGCTTGAAATGCCCCTGCGTCGCGCGCCACAGGCACACCGCAAGGAATGTCGTGCCGATGATGACGTGGAACCCGTGAAACCCGGTCGCCATGAAGAAGGTCGAGGGATAGATGCCGCCGGTGAAATGGAATGTCGCATGGGCGTATTCAAACGCCTGCAGCGAGGTGAAGGTCATGCCGAGCAGCACCGTCACGATGAGGCCCTGCACGAGGCCCTTCTGGTTGCCTTCGAGCAGCGAGTGATGAGCCCAGGTCACCGTTGTGCCGGACAACAGCAACACCAGCGTATTGAGAAACGCGATATCAAACGGGTTAAACGGGTGGATGCCCGTGGGCGGCCAGACGCCGCCGACCGGAAACAGCGACGACGAGAAGAACGCCCAGAAGAACGCCGAGAAAAACATTACCTCGGAGGCGATGAACAGCGCCATGCCGTAGCGCAGCCCGAGTTGCACGACCGGCGTATGGAAACCCTGGAAGGTTGCCTCGCGGATCACGTCGCGCCACCACACAAACATCGTGCCGAGCACGAGCAGCGCGCCGATGATCAGCACCCACCAGATATGGCCGTCATGCATGTAAAGCAGGCCGCCAGTCGCCAGCGTACCGCCCGAGATCGCGCCGATGATCGGCCATGGGCTGGGATCGACGAGATGATACGGGTGTTTCGGCGCGGCGTGGCCAACGCCGTGCGTGTCAGCATGGGCATCCATATGAATATCGGTCATCGCTATCCGCCAACAGCTCCGGTTATCCGCTCAGCCCCCGCCGACGCGCACGAGGGCGATGACGTAGAACAGCGCGACGAGCGCCAGCAGCACCGCCAACAGCGCGCGGTTGCGCGCCCGCATGCGGCGTTCGCGTTCGTCCATGGCTCGCTCGACGGTGCTCAAGAGGCAACAACCTCGAGATGGTCGACCAGCAGCAGGGTGAAAATCAAGGACAGATAGAGCAGCGAAAACGCGAACATATGGCGGGCGCTGCGGTCGCCGTCGTCACGCCAGACGCGGATCGCAGCAGCGGTGAACAGCCCGTTCAGGACGCCGGCGCAGGCCCCGTAGAGCGGGCCGGCAAGGCCGAGAGCCCAGGGCGCCAGCGTCGCCGGCCACAGCACCAGCGTGTAGATGAGCATCTGGCGCTTGGTTTCGCGCGGCCCGGCGACGACCGGCAGCATCGGGATGCCGGCGGCCTCGTATTCGCCGGCGCGGTACAACGACAGCGCCCAGAAATGCGGTGGCGTCCAGAAGAAGATGATCGCGAACAACGCGACGGCGCCCCAGCCGACATCGCCTGTCACGGCCGCCCAGCCGATGATCGGCGGCAGCGCACCGGCCGCACCGCCGATGACGATGTTCTGCGGTGTCCGCCGCTTCAGCCACATCGTATATACGAAGACGTAGAACGCGATCGTCAGCGCCAACAGTTCGGCAGCAACCAGGTTGACCGCCACTCCCATCACCGCAACCGCCCCCACCGCCAGCACGACGCCAAAGCCGAGCGCCTCGCCCGGCAGCATGCGGCCGGCCGGCAACGGGCGCATCGCAGTGCGCCGCATAACGCGATCGATGTCGCGGTCGTACCACATGTTGATCGCGCCCGACGCGCCGGCGCCGACCGCGATGCACAGGATCGCGACGGCCGCGAGCACCGGATTGAGGTGTCCGGGCGCGACGACAAGGCCGACGACGCCGGTGAACACGACCAGCGACATGACGCGCGGCTTCAGGATCTGCACGTAGTCGCCGACTGCCGTACCGGCATAAGAGTGGAGCGTTGTCGAGGGCAATTCGCTCACGTCACACGCGATCCTGGCACCGTCGCTCCGTGCCTAATGCGCCTCCGCCGGGGCGATGACCGGCGGCTCTTCGTAGGAATGGAACGGCGGCGGCGAGGGCAGCGACCATTCCAGTGTCGTCGCCCCCTCGCCCCAGTAATTGGCGCCGACCCGCTTGCCGGCAAACAGCGTGTGGAACACGATGAAGATAAAGAACAGCGTCGAACCGTAGGAGATGAATGCGCCGATCGACGCCACGAAGTTCCAGCCGGCAAACGCATCCGGGTAGATCGGGATGCGGCGCGGCATACCGGCCAGCCCGAGGAAGTGCATCGGGAAGAAGGTCAGGTTGACGCCGATGAATGTCGTCCAGAAATGGATCTTGCCGAATGTCTCATTGTACTGCCGCCCCGACATCTTCCCGATCCAATAGTAGAAGCCGGCGTAGAGCGAGAACACCGCGCCGAGCGACAACACGTAATGGAAATGAGCAACCACATAATAGGTGTTGTGCAGCGCGTGATCAACGCCAGCATTGGCCAGGACGACGCCGGTCACGCCGCCGATCGTGAACAGGAAGATGAAGCCGATGGCCCACAGCATCGGCGTCTTGAACTCGATGGAGCCGCCCCACATCGTCGCGATCCATGAGAAGATTTTGACGCCGGTCGGCACCGCGATGACCATCGTCGCCGCGGTGAAATAAGCCTGCGCGTCGACCGAGATGCCGGTCGTGAACATGTGGTGCGCCCACACGATAAAGCCGATGCCGCCGATCGCGACCATCGCATAGGCCATGCCGAGATAGCCGAAGATCGGCTTTTTCGAGAAGGTCGCGACGACCTGCGAGACCATGCCAAAGCCGGGCAGGATCATGATGTAAACTTCGGGATGGCCGAAGAACCAGAACAGGTTCAGAAACAGCAGCGGGTCGCCGCCGCCCGCCGGGTTGAAAAATGACGTGCCGAAATTGCGGTCGGTGAGCAGCATCGTGATCGCGCCGGCCAAGACGGGCAGCGCCAGCAGCAGCAGGAACGCCGTCACCAGGATCGACCACACGAACAAGGGCATGCGGTGCAGCGTCATGCCCGGTGCGCGCATGTTGAAAATCGTCGTGATGAAGTTGATCGCGCTCATGATCGACGAGGCGCCGGCAAGATGCAGCGAGAAGATGACCATATCGACTGCCGGTCCCGGATGGCCACCGGGCCCCGCCGCCGACAGCGGCGGATAGAGCGTCCAGCCAACCCCGGCGCCGGCGCCGTTGATGCCGTCGCCGGCGCCGAACTGGGTCGACAATAGGAGCAGCAGGAATGCCGGGACCAGGAGCCAGAAACTGACATTGTTCATGCGCGGGAAGGCCATGTCCGGCGCGCCGATCATCAGCGGCACAAACCAGTTGCCGAAGCCGCCGAACGTCGCCGGCATGACGACAAAGAACACCATCATCAGGCCGTGCGCGGTGATGATGACGTTATAAAGCTGGTCGTTGGGCAGGAAATTGTTGTCGGGATACATGAGCTGCACGCGCATGATGACCGACAGCCCGCCGGCGATGATCGCGGCGAAAACCGCAAAGCAAATGTAGAGCGTGCCGATGTCCTTGTGGTTGGTCGAGGCCAGCCAGCGGACGAAGAAGCCCGGCCGATGATCGTGCGCCGCGTGTTCGGCGCCGGCGGTTGCATCGTGGTAAGCCATCGCGAGACCTCTTCTCCGTCAATTGCCGGCCAGCATCGTGCGGGCCGCAGCCGCAGCGCCGCTGCGCGCTGCGGCAATGAGCAGCGCCCCCGGCTGCGGATTGTCGTTGCCGGGCGCGTTGGCGGCGTATTGCTTTTTCGCCATCACCAGCCATTTTTGGAAAGCGGGCTTCGACAGCGCGACGGCCTCGATCGTCATCTTCGAGTGATTGATGCCGCAGATCTGATTACACTCGCCGTAATAGGTACCCGGGCGCAGGACATTGAACCAGGCGTGGTTCTCCCGCCCGATGACTGCGTATTCCTGCACGCCGAATGCCGGGATGAAAAAGCTGTGGATCACATCGGTGCTGGTCACCAGCACGCGGATGTTTGTATCCGCCGGCACGACCAGCGGGTTGTCGACGGTGAGCAGCCGCGGCTGGCCGGGTTTCAGGTCCTTATCGGCAACGCTGTTGCTGTCGAACGAGATTTTTTCCTTCGGATAATCGTAAGACCAATACCATTGGTGGCCGGTGACCTTGATCGTCATCACCTCCTTCGGCGCCCGCCCCATGTAATACAGCAACTTGAATGACGGGACCGCGATCGCCACGAGGATCAGCACCGGCACGATGGTCCAGATGATCTCGACGACCGGGTTGTGCGACGTCTTGGTCGGCACCGGGTGGCGGCTGTGATGAAAGCGGATCATCACGTAGAGCAGCAACCCCAACACAAAAATGGTGATCAGGATGATGATCACCTGCACTTCGTTATGAAATGCCTGAAGATGCCGATCGACCGACGTCGCCGGCGGCTGCATGCCCAGTTCCCAATCGTGCGCCTGCTCGGCCGATGCGGGCGATGCCAGCGCCAGCAGGCCGCCGAGCCCCGGCAGCAGCGAACCCCACCCGCGCAGTGCCGCCCTCGGCGTCGTCGATCCCGTCAAACCAGCCATGTCCTCGTCATTCCCTTGGGCAGGCGGCGGCCATCCGCCAGCGCCGCATGAACTTTCCCGAGACGACCGCAGCCGCGTGTACCGCGCGCCTCGGTTGAGGGCGCCGCGGCAGACCGTGGCGGACCCTACACCAAAGCTCGGCGCGGCGACAACTCGGGGGCGTCCTTCGGCCGCGCCCGCGCTTTGCGGCAAGCCGTCGCAGAGCGCCGCAGGCCCCGCCTTTCGGCAGCGGGTCGGCGCAACCATATAGCCCTTGAGGATCGCCCGAATGCGGAGCCGCCGATGACCAATCTCGCGCTGACCAACGAACTCTTCTTCGATCACACCGGCATGGATGCGGCGCGGGTGGAACAAATCGTCGGCGCGGCCCTGGCCGGCATGGACGACGGCGAACTCTTCTTGGAATACAGCCAGTCGGAATCGGTCGCGCTCGACGACGGCCGCATCAAGAGCGCCTCGTTCGACACGACGCAGGGCTTCGGGCTGCGCGCCGTCAGCGGCGAGGCGGCCGGCTATGCCCACGCGTCGGAGTTGTCCGAAGCCGCATTGCGGCGCGCCGCGGCAGCGGTGCGCGCCGTGGCGGCAGGGCATGAGGGCACGTTCGCCGACCCGCCGCCCGGCACGAACCGCGCGCTTTATACCGAACAGAACCCCTTGGGCCTCGTCGATCTCGCCGCGAAGACGCGGCTATTGGCCGAGATCGACGCCTATGCCCGCTCGCGCGACCCACGCGTGCGCCAGGTCATGGCGTCGCTGTCCGGCGTCTGGCAGGCGGTGCAGATCGTGCGGCCCGACGGCCGCCGCGCCGCCGATATCCGCCCGCTCGTGCGGCTCAACGTCGCGATCGTCGTTGGCGAAGGCGACCGCATGGAAACGGGGTCGCATGGCGCCGGCGGCCGCGTCACCTATGAGTATTACCTCGATCCGGCGCACTGGAAGGCGCAGGTCGATGAGGCGCTGCGCCAGGCGCTCGTCAATCTCGGCTCGGTGCCGGCGCCGGCCGGCGAGATGACGGTCGTCTTGGGGCCGGGTTGGCCCGGCGTCATGCTGCACGAGGCGGTCGGCCACGGCCTCGAAGGCGATTTTAACCGCAAGCAAACCTCGACCTTTTCCGGCATGATCGGGCAGCAGGTCGCGGCCCGGGGCGTCACGGTCGTCGATGACGGCACGCTGCCCGACCGGCGCGGCTCCCTGACGATCGACGACGAGGGGACGCCGTCCGCCTACAACGTGCTGATCGAGGACGGCATCCTCAAAGGCTATATGCAGGACCGCCTGAACGCGCGGCTGATGGGCGTGGCGCCGACCGGCAACGGCCGCCGCGAATCGTTTGCGCACGCGCCGATGCCGCGCATGACCAACACCTACATGCTGAACGGCTCCCATGACCCGCAGGAGATCATTGCCTCGGTCAAGAAGGGGCTATACGCGGTCAATTTCGGCGGCGGCAGCGTCGATATCACATCCGGCAAGTTCGTCTTTTCGGCCTCGGAAGCCTACCTCATCGAGGACGGCAAGGTGGGCCCGGCGGTCAAAGGCGCGACGCTCATTGGCAACGGCCCCGACGCGATGACCAAGGTCACGATGATCGGCAACGATTTGAAACTCGATGACGGCGTCGGCACCTGCGGCAAGGACGGACAGGGCGTGCCGGTCGGCGTCGGCCAGCCGACGCTGCGCATGGACGGCATCACTGTCGGCGGCACTGCCGGCCCCGGCTGAGCCTTGCAAATTTCGGCAGTGCCGACCGCGCCGGCTCCGAGTTCATGACCTTTGCCGATGGGGTGGCCACGGCATAGGATGCGCTGCTTCCTCTTTATCAGTGGCCGGCGGGAGCCGTGAAGATCGCGAGCTGGAACGTCAATTCGGTCAAGGTGCGGCTGCCGCATCTGTTGGATTTTCTGAAGAATGCGCAGCCCGATGTCGTGTGCCTGCAGGAGACCAAATGCCTCGACGACGAGTTTCCGCGGCTCGAACTGCAGGCCGTCGGCTACCGCACCGAGGCGTTGGGGCAGCGGGCCTATAACGGCGTCGCGCTGCTGTCGCGCGAACCGGCGCGGGAAGTCGCGCGCGGCCTGCCGAACTCCGGCGATGACGACCAGGCGCGCTATATTGCGGCGACGTTCGGCGACGGCAATGGCGGCGAGGTGCGCGTCGCCTCGCTCTATGTGCCGAACGGCAATCCTGCGGGCACCGACAAATTCGCCTATAAGCTCCAATGGCTGGCGCGCCTGGCGGCGCATACCGAGGATCTGCTCGCCCGCGAGATGCCGTTTGTGCTGGCCGGCGACTACAATGTCTGCCCGACCGATGAGGACGTCTACGACCCGGTCGCCTGGCGCGACGACGCGCTTTGTCGTATCGAAGCGCGCTCCCGCTTCCGCGCGCTCGTCCATCTCGGCCTCACCGACGCCTATCGTGTGTTCCACCGCGAGCCGCACCGCTACACGTTCTGGGACTACCAGGCCGGGCGGTGGAACCGCGACGAAGGGCTCAGAATCGACCATCTGTTGCTGTCGCCACAGGCCGCCGACCGCGTTGCCGCCTGCGATATTGACAAGGCGCCGCGCGCGAAGGAACGCGCCTCCGATCACACGCCGATCTGGTGCGAGCTGGCAGTATAACGCTGGCGACTATTGCAGCAAAGCGGCCGCCTCGGCGGCAAAATCGATCCGTTCGGTGCGGATATCCTCGAAGCAGATAGCCGAATTGCCGGCCGCGAAGTCGGCTCGCACAACGGTCGCGGTAAACGGCATGGCCTCGCACGAGCCGGGGATACCGATCTCGCCGCGCACGCGGGCGCCGACCGCATCGCACAAACCGTAAATGAGAGCGCCACGCATCGACCAGTTCACTGCGCGGAACCGCTCGCTGCCGATGACGACTTCCAGCACCGGCAGCGCATAGCGGCGCTCACATCGACGTTCGGCGGCAGCGCCGTGTTTCGTTACTCGCATGCCGCAAGTATTCGAGGTATTTCCCGAATTTTCCAGCGGATTTATGCTTAATCACATCTTGTTGATGACGGCGCGGGCCGGCGAGCAATTCAGCCGACCACGTGGGCGACGGCAGCGGCGAGGCTTTCGCGGCCGCCGCGGAACAGCGTAATCGGCATCAGGATCAGCGCGCGCGACCCTGGAGGCAGTCCGGCAAAATCGCGCACGAGGCGGCATCCGCCATCCGCGTCGGCAATCGCCAGCGGGATCGCGGCGCGCGGCAGCACCGCCGCGGTGTCGTCGTGCAGCACGACCTCGCCGATCGCAAATTCCTCGCCGGCAAACGCGATGCGGCCGCGCGCCCCCGGGAGTCGCGAGAGGCCGGCAAACACCGGCCCCGCCAACGCGGCGACCGAAAACGTCGTCCCTAATTGGAAATGGGTGGCGATCGAGGAGGCGAACGCTGCCTCGGCGATGCGCAGCACGATCGGCATGTCGGGGTTGCGGGCGCGCGCGCCGAGCGCGATTTCAAGATTGAGCGTATCGCCGTTGGTCAACGCGACGAGGCTGTGCGCGGCGCCGAGATTGCACAGATCGAGCGCGTTGTCGCGGCTGGCATCGCCGGTCAACAGATCGAAACCCTCTTCCTGCGCCCGCTCGACGAGCGCGGTATCGGGACTCTGCTCGACGACGACGAGCGGCTTGTCGAACGCGAGCAGCAGATCGATGACGCCGCTGCCGATGCTGCCGCAGCCGCACACGACGATATGGCCATGGCGTCGGATCGGCCTCAGGCCCTGCATGCGTACCCATTGTGCGCGGGTCAAATGGGCCGTCAGGATCGCGATGAAGACGCCGGTAAAGACGACGCCCAGCAGCATCAGCGCCATCGCCGCGAGCATATCTCCGGGCGTGTGATGCGGCGTCACGTCGCCATAGCCAACGGTCGTCATCGTGCTCAGCACGAAATACGCGGCAAGCAGCCAAGTGCTGTGAAACGACGCTCGAAAATGCCACGTGGCGAGCGCGAACAACACGACGGCGGCCATGGCAAACCGTGTGATGTAGGGATCGCTGCGGCGCAGCCGGCGCCGCAGCCGCCGCGCCGCGCTGCGCAGTCGAGAGAACGGCGAGGGCCGCACGGCGGGAATGGGCTGCCGCGGGGCGGAAGCGAGCAGGTTTGCGATCGGGCCGTAAACGATAAGTTGCGCTGCGGGCGGGATCGGTTCGTCCGGGTCGAGGCCGGCCGCGCCATCGACCGCGACGATGCGCGCGCCGAGCGCCGCCTCGCCTTCGGCGACGCTCATGCCGGCGATGGCGGCGGTCTCGGCGAGGCGCACGGCAAACCCGGTCAGCGGTCCGTCGGGCTCGGGAAACTGCAGGCCGTGCAGGCAGGAGGGGTCAAGCGCTGCAGCAGCGTAGGTAGCCGCCGAATGCCACGCCAGCGACAGGACCGAGCAGTCAGGCAGGTTCTGCTCGATCTTCGGCGCCAGCGTGCGGCTGAACTGGCGCAGCACGATACGGATCCGCGGGTTGGCGTCGCGGGCTCTGAGCGCTGCCTGCAGGTTGAGCTGCTCGTTCTGCGACAGCGCCAGGATCGAGACCGCCGACATGACGCCGGCCGCTTCGAGACCGTCGCGGCTGTCCGGCCGGCCCGCCACGAAACGGGCGCCCACCGCCTTGACCGCGGCGGCGAATTCCGGATCGCCCGGCCACAGCACGATGACCCGCTGGCCGGGGATCAGGCACAGTTCGTGCGCCGCGCTGAGCGCCAGAGCGTCGCCGCCGACGATGATGATGTCATCCAGCATCGCGATCGGGGGGCGGATAGACGTGCTGCCGGCCGGCCGGGTCGGTCACGAGCCAGCAACCGTGTACCTCGTCGCTGCGGGCAGCGCTTGGGCAAAGCGGCACCTTGCCGAAGCCGCCCGGAATGTCGAGTACGTAGGTCGGCTGACAGAGACCGGAGACGCGGCCGCGCAGCGCCGCGACGAGACGCTGCCCCGCCGCAATATCGAGGCGGAAATGCGCGGTACCCGGCGCCAAATCGGGATGGTGCAGGTAATAGGGCTTGACGCGCATCGCGACGAGGCCGCGCAGCAGCGCTTCGAGCACGGAAGGGTCGTCGTTGACGCCGCGCAGCAGCACGCTTTGCGACAAGACCGGAATGCCGGCGCGCGTGAGCCGGCCGACCGCGTCGCGCATCGCCGGCGTCAATTCGCGCGGATGATTGGCGTGAACAACGACATAGACCGCCTTGTCGGCAGCCAGCGCTTCCGTCAGCGCGGCGGTGACGCGACGCGGCGCGGCGACCGGCACGCGGGTGTGAAAACGGATGACCGCAACATGCGCGATCGCGTCGAGGCGCTGCACGAGCGCCTTGAGACGCCGCGGCGACAGCAGAAACGGGTCGCCGCCGGTCACGATGACCTCCCACACTTCTTCGTGCTCGGCGATATAAGCGAACGCGCGCCCCAGCGCCGCCGGCGGCAGCAGGCCGTGCCCTCGGCCGATCTGCTCGCGGCGAAAACAGAAGCGGCAATAGACCGGGCAGACAAGGATCGGCTTCAGCAGCACCCGGTCCGGGTAGCGGTGCACGATGCCGGGCAGCGGCGAGCGGGCATCGTCGCCGATCGGATCGCTCAGATCGTCCGCCGCCGGCCGCAATTCCGCCCCGCTTGGCAGGAATTGCGCGGCGATCGGATCGGCCGGATCGGCAGGATCGATCAGCCCCGCCATTTCGTCGGTTACGGCGACCGCGAACCGCTCGGCGACGCGGCGCAATTCCGCCGCCCGCTCCGGCGCGACAAGGCCAGCTTTGATCAGATCATCGATTGACTGGCTCATCCCGCGGCGATGCGGTCGTAGGCGGCCTGCAGGCGGTCGCGGTCGCGTCGGGCGTCGGCCTCGCGCTGGCGCTGCTCGTCGATGATTTCCGGCTTGGCTTTGGCGAGAAAATCCGGGTTGGCGAGCTTCCCGGCGAATTTCCGCAGGTCGCCGTCAAGCCGGCCGATCTCTTTGGCCAGCCGGGCCTTTTCCTTGGCGAGGTCGATGACGTCGCCGACCCGCAGGATCAGCGTCGCGCCGTCGACAACCGCGGCCAACCCGCCCGCCGGCGCGGTGCCGGCGGCCGCGATGTCCGACAACCGCGCGAGCCGCAGCAGATGCTCGCGGTGTCGTTCGATGCGGCTTGCCGCCGCGGCATCCGCGTCCCGCACGACAAGCGGCAGGCGCGCAGCCGGCGGCACGTTGACCTCGGTGCGGATCGCGCGGATCGTCGAAATCGCCGCAACGATCCAATCCATCTCGGCGGCCGCCTCGGGATCGTGCAGATCGGGCGGCAGGTCGGGCCACGCGGCGCCGATCAGCATGCCGGCGCCGCCGAGTTCGTGCCACAACTCCTCGGTCAGGAACGGCATCAGCGGGTGCAGCAGGCAGAGCAGCCGCGCCAAGACCCAGGCTGTCGTCGCCTGCGTCTCGGCCCGCGCGGCCGCCTCGTCGCCGGCGAGAATGGGCTTTGTGAATTCGAGATACCAGTCGCAGAACGTACCCCAGACGAAGTGGTAGAGGAGATGTGCCGCCTCGTCGAAGCGGAAGGTTTCGAGCGCCGCGGTGACCCCTGTCGCGCAATCGCGCGTCGCGCCGCCGATCCAGCGGTTGACGGTCAGCCGGCACTGTCGTGGGTCGAAATCCGGCGGCGTCGCGTTGCCGAACGGTGCGCAGCCGTTGATCTCGGCATAGCGCGCGGCGTTCCACAATTTGGTCGCGAAGTTGCGGCCGCCTTCGACGCGTTTTTCCGAGAGGTTGATATCGCGGCCGGGCGAGGCGAGCCCCGCCAGCGTGAAGCGCACCGCATCGCAGCCGTAACGATCGATGAGGTCGAGCGGGTCGATAATGTTGCCCTTCGATTTCGACATCTTCTGGCCGCGCTCGTCGCGCACGAGCGCATGGATGTAGACGGTGCGAAACGGCACGTCGCCCATGAAATGCAGCCCCTGCATCATCATGCGGGCGACCCAGAAAAAGATGATGTCGAAGCCGGTGACGAGGACGTCGCCGGGGTAATAGCGCTTCAGCTCTGGCGTCGCATCGGGCCAGCCGAGCGTCGAGAATGGCCACAACGCCGACGAAAACCACGTATCGAGCACGTCTTCGTCCTGCGTCAGATCGACCGGACGGCCATGGCGTTCGGCGGCGAGAAGGGCCGCTTCCTCGCCGGTCTCGGCGACGAAGACGTTGCCGTCTCGATCGTACCACGCCGGGATTTGGTGGCCCCACCACAGTTGCCGCGAGATGCACCAGGGCTGGATGTTGCGCAGCCACTCGAAGAACGTGTTCTCCCATTGCCGCGGCACGAACACGGTCTGGCCGCATTCGACCGCCTCGATCGCCGGCTTTGCCAGTGCGGCGGCGTTGCAGAACCACTGGTCGGTCAGCCACGGCTCGATGATCTCACCCGAGCGGTCGTGGTGCGGCACCATTGACACCTGATCCTCGACCTTTTCGAGGAAGCCGGCGGCGTCGAGATCGGCGACGATTTTCTTTCGGGCGACGAAGCGTTCGAGGCCGCGGTATCGCTCTGGCACGGCGTCGTTCAGGTGCGCGTCGCGATCGAAGATGTTGATCGCCTCAAGACCGTGCCGGCGGCCGACCTCGAAATCGTTGAAATCGTGCGCCGGCGTGATCTTGACCGCGCCGCTGCCCTTCTCCGGGTCGGCATAAGGATCGGCGACGACCGGGATCAGGCGGCCGACCAGCGGCAGCCGCACGGTCTTGCCGACGAGATCGGCATAGCGGGCGTCCTCGGGGTGCACCGCGACGCCGGTATCCCCGAGCATCGTCTCGGGCCGCGTCGTCGCGACAACGAGATAACGCCCTGGCTCGCCCTCGATCGGATAGCGGATATGCCACAATTTGCCGCGCGTCTCGCGATTATCGACCTCGAGATCCGAGATCACGGTGTGCATGACCGGGTCCCAGTTGACGAGGCGCTTGTCGCGATAGATGAGGCCCTCGCGATAGAGCGTCACAAACACCCGGCGCACCGCGGCCGACAGGCCCGTGTCCATCGTGAAGCGCTCGCGGGGCCAGTCGGCCGAGGCGCCGAGCCGGCGCAGCTGGCGGGTGATCGTGCCGCCGGATTCCGCCTTCCACGCCCATACCCGCTCGATGAACGCGGCGCGGCCGAGATCGCCGCGCGTCTTGCCTTCTTCGGCCAATTGGTTGGTAACGACGATCTCGGTCGCGATGCCGGCGTGGTCGGTGCCGGGCTGCCATAAGGCATCGCGCCCGCGCATGCGCTCGAAGCGGATCAGAATGTCCTGCAGCGTGAAGGTCAGCGCGTGCCCCATGTGCAGGCTGCCGGTCACGTTGGGCGGCGGCATCATGATCGTGTAGGGCCGCCTGGCGCCAGCCGGATCGGCGGCGAACGCGCCGCTCTGTTCCCAGGCCTCGTAAAGGCGGGTCTCTACCGTCTCCGGGCGATAGGTTTTCTCCAGCATGCGCCGCACCGTCCGCTTGCAATCCTCCTGCCGCGGCTACGCTCGCCGCGGCGATGCCCCTTCCGTCAAGGATGGGCGGCGCGGCGCCGCGGCGCAAGCTGCTGCCGGCCGAAGGGTCAATGGGCGCCGTCGCGGCCGGCGATGCGGGCGATCTCAGCGGCAACCAGTCGCTCGACGATGCGCGGCAGATTGGCGTCGAGCCAGGCCCGCAGCAGCGGCCGCAACGCGCCCTCGACAATATCGTCGAGCGTGCGGTCGCCGATCATCGGCGACTCGCGCGCCAGCCCCTCGTCGTTGAACGCCGCGGCAAGCCGGCCGAACGCCGAGGCCGCGGCCGAGGACGCCGCCGCCGACACGACGGGTGCGGCGGGCGCCGCTGCGACGGGCGCGGAGAACGGCGGCAGGCGCCGCACGCCGCCGTCCTCGGCGATCGCCTCGGTCAGTTCCAGCACGTCGTCGTCGGCCGCGGCCTTCGGCGGTTCGCTCGCCGCAGCGCTGACCGGGGGCGGCACGGTCCCGCCGGGGCGTTCTTCGTCGGCGACGAGACGGCGGATCGAGGCGAGAATCTCGTCCATCGACAGATCGGGCGGCGAGTTGGAATCGGACATCGGGGGAGCATCGTAATCCGGAGGCCCGTCACCCTACGCAAACCGGCGGCGCGGCGCCAGCCGGTCGATGCCTTCGGCGCGGCTACTCGCGGAGACCGCCGCCGAAGCCCAGCCACTTGTCCTTCACCTCATTGTAATGGCGGTCCATGTCGTAGAGCTTGACGGGCAATTTCATGTCGGGAGCGATGAGCCGGCCGCAGGCCGCCGCGAGATTGAACTCGGCGAGCGCAGCATCATGCTCCGAAGTCACCAGTTGCGACTGGGTCGTGAACAGCTGCTGCTCGGCAATCAGCACGTCGAGCACGGTGCGGGTGCCGACCAGCGCTTCCTGCTGGGTGCCTTCGAGGGCGATCTGCGCCGCCCGCACGGCGGTGCCGAACGAGGCGATCGCGGCGCGTGCCGCTTGCAACGTCTCCCAGTTTTGCGTCGCCGTCTGCACCGCTGCGCGCCGCGCGTCATCGACCTGGCTTTGCCGCTGCCCGACCGTCTGCTCGGCCTGGCGGGTCTGCGAGTAGATCGCGCCGCCTTCGTAGAGCGGCATCGTCAATTGCAGCGTGACGGACGCGATGTCTTCGCGCGCGCTCTCCAGCGTGACCGCCGGGGCGTAGCTGCGCAGCAGGCTGCCGACCAGCGACACTTGCGGCAGCAGTTGGCCGCGCACGATCGACACGTTGGCCCGCGCCGCCAGTTCGGTGAACTTGGCCGCAATGATGTTGGGGTTGTCGTTGCCCGCGAGGTGCAAGGCCCCTTCAAGCGTCGCCGGCAAGGCAGGGCGCTGGCGCGGCTGCAAGAGCCGACCCGGCGGATGGCCGACGGCGCGGGTATATTCGGCCTCGCTGACCCGCAACTGCCCTTCCGCGTTGATGCGCTGGGCAGTGGCCTGCGCCAGCGACGATTCGGCCTGCGCCACATCGGTCCGCGTCACCTCGCCGACGCGAAAGCGGTCGCGCGTCGATTCGAGCTGCTTGCGCAGCACCTCCTCGTTGTTGCGCGCCACCTCCACCAGCTGCTGGTCGCGCACGACGTCGAGATAACCCTGCGCAACACTTTGGAAGACGCTTTCCTCGACCGCCATCGTCTGGGCGCGTGCCGACTCGACCGTTTCGATCGCCTGCCGCGTCTGCGCCTCGGTGCGGCCGCCGCGGTAAAGCGGCTCGGTCACCTGCAAGGCCACCTGACGCGTCTCATAATTCGAGAAAAGCGTCGGTGTCGGTTGCCCCGTGATCGCGTTCGGGGTTTCAAAGCCGGCACGGTTGTATCCGGCGCCGGCGTTGAAGGTCACGGTCGGGCGCCAATTGGCCAGCGCCTGCGGCACGCTTTCATCGGTCGCGCGCAACAGGGCGCGCTGCGCCAGGAGCAGCGGATTGTTGTTGTAGGCGTAGGCGAACGCCTCGCTAAGCGATTGCGCCGTCGCCGGCCGGACGGCAAGGAGCGGCCACGCGACGATTGCGACGCTGACGCAGAAGAGACGCGTCGCACCCCATCGCGGCCGACGGCGCCCCTGCCACCCCTTCCCCTGCGGCATTCACCCCCTCAGAAAACAAAGCCGGGCTTCGCGGCAAAGCCCGGAAGTAGCGGCGTAGCGGCGTCAAATATAGTCCGGCACGCGAGCACTCCGCCAGCCCGCACGATCAGCGTGGCGCGCCCGACACCGGCATGTGGCCGCAGAACCACAGCCATGCGGCCGCCTTCCGCGAGTTGCCCGGAGATCGCCGGCGGCACGGCAGCGACGGCGCCGCCGAACACAATCACATCATAGGGCGCGCGCTGGCGATAGCCCGCCGCCAGCGGCGCCTCGACAAACTGCACTGCAGCGATGCGGTGATCGACCAGCGCCGAGCGGCCGATTCGCGCCAGTTCGGGCTCCTCTTCCAGCGCGACGACGCTGCGCACGAGCAGCGACAGCACGGCCGCCTCATAGCCGACGCCGGCGCCGGCCGCGAGCGCGACATCGCGGGGCTGCGGCGCCGTCGCCTGCAGCAGCCGTGCCGCCACCATCGGCCGCATCAAATAGCGCCCTTGGCCGAGCGGCAGATCGTCGTCGACATAGGCCGCGGCGCGCAAATGCGGCGGCACGAACAGCTCGCGGCGGATGTGGCTCACCGCATCGATCAGCCGCTCATCGGTCACGCTGTTTGGACGCAACTGGCCGTCGATCATGTTGCGGCGGGCGTCGTCGTGAAGGATCAACCGAGGCCCCGGGCAGGTCGCTTGGTGGCGCTCGGCCTTATATCGGCGTCTGGCGGCAACCACAATCAACTACGTTGCCCTCACCGTTCGCCCAATGCGCGCACGCGCTGGCCGGGCGGCAGATGTGCCAACAGATCGGCCGCACAACGCGCGAGGCGCGGATGGCGCCACCGGGGTGCGATGTCCGCGAGCGGCGCCAGCACAAACCGCCGCTGATGGAGGCGCGGATGCGGCAGCGTGAGCCGCGGCGCGCGCTGTCGCAGGCCGTTATAGTCGAGGAGGTCGAGATCGAGCGTCCGAGCGGCGTTGGGCGCGCCGCGGCGGCGGCCAAAACGCACCTCCAATGCCAACAGCGCGGCGAGCAGCGCCGCCGGCGGGAGGCGCGTCTCGACGATCGCGACAGCGTTGACAAACCACGGTTGGTCGGACGCCGGCACCGGCTCGGACAGATACCAGCGCGACCGCCGCTCCACCCTGATCCCCAATTTCGGCAACTGCGCCAACGCCGCCCCGGCGGTGGCCAACGGTGACGCGAACGGCCTCGCCGCCAGGTTGCTGCCGATGCCGACAATGATCACGCCGGCCGCTCTGCGCGAATCGGCGCCGCACCGGTCTTGACGACGAATCTTTGGCGCATGACAATCCCGCGATTGATTGGCTGGTTGAGGGGACCGATGATCTTCTATCCGGAAGAACGCATTGCGCTATTCATTGATGGCGCCAATCTCTATTCTGCCGCACGCAGCCTTGCCTTTGATATAGACTACAGGCGGCTGCTTGATCTGTTCCGGGAAAAAGGGCGACTGATCCGTGCATTTTACTATACGGCGCTGTTGGAGGACCAGGAATATTCGCCGATCCGGCCGCTGGTCGATTGGCTCGACTATAACGGCTACACGATGGTGACGAAGCCGACCAAGGAATTCACCGATTCGATGGGCCGTCGCCGGCTCAAGGGCAATATGGATATCGAGCTGGCGATCGACATGCTGGAGATGGCGCCGCATCTCGACCACGCGATCCTGTTTTCCGGCGACGGCGACTTCCGCCGGCTCGTCGAAGCGGTGCAGCGGCGTGGCGTGCGGGTATCGGTCGTCTCGACAATCCGCTCGTCGCCGCCGATGGTGTCGGACGATCTGCGGCGGCAGGCCGACAGTTTTATTGAGTTGCAGGAGTTGGCGCCGCAGATCATGCGCAACCATCACCCACGCGACGAAATGGCGCGGCCGCGTCCCGAACCGGCCGAGACGGCGTGAGCGGCGCGGCGGCGGCTGTCGTCCCGGACCGCGACTGCGCCCGGTGTCCGCGGCTCGCCGCGTTTCGCGCCGCACAACGGCTGGCCCATCCCGACTGGTTCAACGCGCCGGTGCCGTCCTTCGGCGATCCCGCGGCCGAATTGCTGATCGTCGGCCTGGCGCCGGGACTGCGCGGCGCCAACCGCACGGGGCGGCCGTTCACCGGCGACTTCGCCGGCGACCTGCTCTATCGCAGCCTCCTCAAGCACGGCTTTGCCGCCGGCGACTACGGCGCCGACCCGGCCGACGGGCTTGTGCTGCGGCGCGCGCGCATCACCAACGCGGTGCGCTGCGTGCCGCCGCAGAACCGGCCGGCGCCGGTCGAGATCGAGGCGTGCCGCCCGTTTCTGGCGGCCGAATTGACGGCGATGGCAAACCTCAAGGCGATCCTCGCGCTCGGCGCCATCGCGCATACCGCCGTTCTGGCGGCGAAAGGGCTGAAACGTGCCGCCTATCCGTTCGCGCACGGCGCGATGCACGAACTGCCGGATGGTTCGCTGCTCGCGGACAGCTATCATTGCTCGCGCCTCAACACGAATACCGGCCGGCTCACCCCGGAAATGTTCGAGAGCGTCATCGCCGGGCTGGCGCAGCGGCTCGCAGGCTGATTAGCGGGCGCAGCGCGGGGTGGGAGCGCGCGCGGTTCGTCGCTAGACTGGCCGTTGGAACCGCATTTCCGGGAGCAAGCGATGCTGGTCGTCACGACCGAGAACATACCTCATTACCGCGTCGTCGAGGTAAAGGGGCAGTGCTTCGGGGTCGTCGTGCGCAGCCGCGGCCTCGGCGGCAACATCATGGCCGGGCTGCGCTCGATCGTCGGCGGCGAGATCAGCGAATACACCCAGCTGCTGGAAGAAGCGCGGCGCCACGCAGTCGACCGGCTGGTGCAGAACGCGACGCTGATGGGCGCCAACGCCATCTTGATGATGCGCTTCGATTCCGCCGAGATCGGCCAGACGATGAGCGAAATCGTCGCGTACGGCACCGCCGCGGTCGTCGAACCGGACGCCGGGTGAGAGCGGGCGTGCGCACGATCGTCTTTCTGCTCGGCCTCGCCTTTGCCGGCGGTGCGCTTGCTGCGGCGGCGCCGGGTTGCTTCCCGGCCGTCGCCGGGCTGCATCCGGCCAGGCTTCTATGCCGTCGATGACTGGCAATGACAGGGGAATGCGCAATGAGAGCGGTTGTCTGCGAGGCATTCGGCGGCCCGGAGGTTCTGCACGTGCGCGAGGTGCCCGATCCGCCAGCGCCTGGGCCGGGCGAGGTGCAGGTGCGCATCCGCGCGCGCGGCGTGCAATACGTCGACGTGCTGATGCTGGCTGGCAAATACCAGTTCCGCCCGGACCCGCCGTTCGTGCCGGGTAACGAGGGGGCGGGCGAGATCGTCGCGGTCGGCGACGGCGTTGCGCGGTTCAAGATCGGCGACCGCGTCATGAGCCGGCACCGCCTCGGCGCGTTCGCCGAACTCGGCAATGCGCGCGAGGAGAACTGCAACCCGGTGCCGGACGGCATGAGCACCGAGGAAGCCGCGGTATTCAGCGGCGCCTATCACACCGCCTACCATGCGCTGTTGCAGCGCGGGCGGATGCAGCCGGGCGAGTGGGTGCTGATCCATGGCGCCGCCGGCGGCATCGGCATCGCCGCGATCCAGGTCGCCAAATTGTTCGGCGCCAAGGTCATCGCGACCGCCAGCACCGACGAGAAACGCCAGGCGTGTCTCGAAGAAGGGGCCGATTACGCGATCGACTACCGCGGCGGCTTCCGCGACAAGGTCAAGGAACTGACCGGCGCGCATGACGGCGTCGATATCGTCTACGACCCGATCGGCGGCCAAGTTACCGAGGAGTCGCTGCGCGCGCTGGCCTATGGCGGCCGGCTGCTCGTGCTCGGGTTTCTCGGCGGCGGGCCGGCGACGCCGCGCACCAATTACCTCTTGATCAAATGCCTCGAAGTGATCGGCGTGCGGCTTGGCGCCGTCACCGAACACTGGCCGGAGGTTGGCCGCGACAACATGCGGAAGCTCGTCGAGCTGGCCGGCCAAGGCAAATTGCGCCCGCGCATTTCGCACCGCTTCCCACTGGACCGCGCCGGCGATGCAATCCAGGCGGTCATCGACCGCCGGGTCATCGGCAAGGCCGTGCTGCTCGGCTGATGCCCAATCGCGCCGTTTCTGGCAGGAGCGGCGAATGCGGCCATTCCGGCGGCCATCGCTAGGCGCCGTAGAAGTCGCGATACCATCGCACGAAGCGTTCGATCCCGACCTCAATCGGCGTCGCTGGCGAAAATCCGACATCGCGCGCCAAATCGTCGATGTCGGCAAACGTCGCCGGCACGTCGCCCGGCTGCATCGGCAAGAGCCGCATCTTTGCCTTGCGGCCGAGGCAGGTTTCCAGAATCTCGATAACCCGCAGCAACGCCACGGGCGTGTGATTGCCGATATTATAAAGGCGGTATGGGGCTTGGCTGGTGGCGGGGTCGGGGCGATCGCTGCGCCACGCCGGATCGGGCGCCGCCGGCCGGTCGAGGAGGCGGACGAGGCCGCCGACGATGTCGTCGATATAGGTGAAATCCCGCATCATTGCGCCGCGGTTGAACACGTCGATCGGCTCGCCGGCGAGGATCGCGCGGGTGAACAAAAACAGTGCCATGTCGGGCCGGCCCCAAGGGCCGTAAACGGTGAAAAAGCGCACGCCGGTGGCTGGCAGCCGGAACAAGTGGCTGTAGGCGTGCGCCAGCAATTCGTCGGCTCTTTTGGTGGCGGCATAGACGCTGACCGGATGATCGACGCTCTGATGCGCCGAAAACGGCATGAGCGTGAGGGCGCCGTAGACCGAGCTCGACGATGCGTATATCAGGTGACCGACCTGGTGACGGCGACACGCTTCCAGAATATTGACAAAGCCGACGACGTTGCTGGTGACGTAGGCCTGCGGATTCACCAGCGAATAGCGGACGCCGGCCTGCGCCGCCAGATTGACGACAATTTCAAAGCTGTGCTCGGCAAACAGCCGGGTGATCCCCGCCTCGTCGGCGAGATCGAGGCGCGCGAAAGCGAACCCCGGCATCGCCTCAAGCCGGCGCAGCCGCGCTTCCTTTAGCGTCACGTCATAATAATCGTTGAGATTGTCGAGACCAATGACCGGCCGGCCCTGTTCCAAGAGCGCAACGGCGAGGTGAAATCCGATAAAGCCCGCGGCACCGGTCACCAATATCGGGGTCATCGAGCCGTGCCTCTCATACCCTTTCGCCAACGGGCGCCGCACGCGGTCCGGGATGCGACAGGCGCCAAATCGCGGCGCTTCCTGACTGCCCACCGCGGCCGGCGCTCATCACCGCTCGCGCGGCGCGATTGTCTAACCTCAGCCGATGCCGTAAAACCGCGCGCCAGTCCATCCCTCTCTACCCGCCCTATAACATCGGCGAACCGGCATGGGCAATCGTCGCAAGCTGGCCGTCGTCGGCCTCGGCTATGTCGGTCTTCCTGTCGCTGTCGCGTTTGCTCGCGCCGGATTTCCAGTCATCGGCTTCGATGTCGATCGGGATCGCATCGCCGACTTGCGAGGTGGCATCGATCGCACGGGCGAGGTCGCCGGTGCGGATATCGCGCAGTCCGCACTGCGGTTGACGACGGCGGTCGAGGATCTGCGCGCCGCCGACTTCTTCATCATCGCGGTTCCGACGCCGATCGACGCAAGCTGCGCGCCCGATCTGTCGATGCTGCTGGCCGCCTCGCATACCGTCGGCAGCGCGTTGAACCGCGGCGCTATCGTGGTCTACGAATCGACGGTCTATCCCGGCGCTACGGAGGACGCTTGCGTGCCGGCGCTCGAGGCCGCCTCGGCCCTCAAGGCCGGTGTCGATTTCACCGTCGGCTACTCGCCCGAGCGCATCAACCCGGGCGACCGGCAGCACCGCTTTGAGATGATCCGCAAGGTGGTGTCCGGTCAGGATGCGGCCACTCTGGATATCATCGCCGAGACCTACGGCGCCGTCGTGACTGCCGGCATTCACCGCGCGCCGTCAATCAAGGTCGCGGAGGCGGCCAAGGTCATCGAGAACACGCAGCGCGATCTGAACATTGCCCTGATGAACGAACTGTCGCTGATCTTCGACCGCCTCGGCATCGACACGCAGGACGTACTCGCCGCGGCCGGCACGAAATGGAATTTTTTGCCGTTCACGCCGGGGCTGGTCGGGGGCCACTGCATCGGGGTCGATCCTTACTATCTGACGCACACAGCCCAGCGCCTCGGCTACCACCCGGAGGTCGTCCTCGCCGGCCGCCGCGTCAACGATGCGGTCGGATTTCGGGTTGCCCGGGAATGCGTTCGTCGTCTCGTGCGGCTGGCCCGTCCCAACCCGCGGGTCACCATTCTCGGTCTCACCTTCAAGGAAAACGTGCCGGACATCCGCAACAGCAAGGCGGTGGACATCGTGACCGAGTTGGGTTCGTTCGGCATTCCGGTCCAGCTCTGCGACCCCGCAGCATCGGCCGACGCGGTGCGCCGGCAATACGGGCTGCGGCTCGTCGCGGAAAGTGAACTCGACCCGGCCGACGCGGTCATCATCGCGGTCGCGCACCGACGCTTTGTAACCGGCGGCTGGCCGCTGGTCAGCCGGCTGCTGCGCGATGGGCGCGGTGTCGTCCTTGATGTCAAAGGCGTGCTCGACCGCGCCGAGCAGCCCGGCAACATTGATTTGTGGCGGATGTGACCGCGCCGCGGCCGAGTTGCCGCTTGACAATCTCCCGATCGGTCGGCGGCGCCATTCGGTCCGGCAGCCTCAACCTGTACCTGTGGCTGATCGGCGCGCCGCTTGTCATCATTCTGCTGACGGCGTTCGGCTAGGATCGGACGCCCGATCAGACAATCTCCCTCGGAAGCGAGCGATGACAAAAATCATCCTGGTGCGGCACGGCCACGTCGAAGGCATTTCGCCCGAGCGCTTCCGCGGTCGCGCCGACCTGCCGCTGACCGAGCAGGGCCGGCAGCAGGCCGCGGCAACAGCGCGATACGTCGCGGCGCGCTGGCGTCCGAATGCGGTCTTTACCAGTCCGCTGTCGCGCTGCCGGGCGGTCGCCACAGCGATTGCCACACCCTTCAATCTCGAAGCTGAGCCGGTCTTCGGTCTTATCGACATCGACTACGGGGAATGGCAGGGCCTGACCCCGGACGAGGTCAAGGCGCGGTGGCCGCAACCCTTGGCGACATGGTACCGGGCCCCGGACGCGGCGCAGATCCCCGGCGGCGAGACGCTGCTTCGCGTGCGCTATCGCGCGGCCGCGGCGCTGCGGGACATCGCCGCGAAACATCCGAACAAGACGGTCGTCGCCGTCGCGCACGACGTCGTCAATCGCGTGCTGCTGTTGCATGCGCTTGCGGCGCCGCTTTCCAGCTTTTGGCGCATCAGGCAGGACCCGTGCGGCATCAACGAGATCGACATGACCGACGAGCGCAGCATCGTCCTCGCCGTCAATCACACGAACCACCTGCAAGGCTGCTGAGCGCCCGCATCGCCCTGGTCTCCGACAGGATCAGATCGGCAAGGCGCGGCACCGCCGCCGCGACCGGCGGCGACAACGCCGCGCCGGCCTCCCACACCGATCCTTGGACGAGATAGATGAGGCACGGCAACGGCAGCGCGCCGAGCGCGCGCGTCAGCTCGATCGCCTCGGCGAGGCCCAAACCATGACTCGATCGCGCGCGGCCGGCCGGCACGCATTGGGCGGCGACGTCGAGCCGGCGCACCGTGCCGGGCTTGGCGCCGAACGCGGCCGCGTCGATGATGATCGCGCTCGCCGCGCGGCGCAGCCGATCGACGAGGTCCGTCGCCTCGCCGTTGCACTCGATAATCTTGACGCCAGCCAGAGAATGATCGCGCAGCCGCTGCGCGACGAGCCGGCCGGCCGCGTCATCGCCGCGCTGCGGATTGCCGATGCCGATGACGGTGATTGCGGCACGCTCAGCCATCGCCGGCGCCGCGGTCCACCGTCAGCCGCAGGAAATGCGTCGCGCAGGAGATGCACGGGTCGTAATTGCGGATCGCGGCTTCGCAGCGCAGCCGCAGTTGGGCGTCCGGCAGCGCCAGCCAGGAGCCGGCGAATTCGCGCAAATCCTCTTCGATCGAGGCCTGGTTCTGCGCCGTCGGCGGCACGATGTTGGCGGCCGCGATCGTGCCGTCGGCATCGAGTTCGTAACGGTGATAGAGCAGGCCGCGCGGCGCTTCGGTGGCGCCGTGCCCCACCGATGGGCGTGGCGCCGGCAGCGCCACGGCCGGCTCGGCCGGCCGCTCGTATGCCGCGATGATGCGGCGCGCCTCGATGCAGGCATACAGCACTTCGAGCGCGCGCACGATGATCCCCTGATAGGGGTTGCGGCAGACGGCGCCGACCCCGGCCGCGCGCGCCGCCTGCTGCACGTCGGCCGGCAAACGGTCGAAATTCAGCGCAAAGCGGGCGAGCGGCCCCGCAAGATAGCCGGAGCGGCCGTCGAGCCGCGATTGCAGCGCATGCGTGTAGGGGACGTGCTGCTCGGCAAAATGCTGATCGTATTCCGCGACGGCAATGTCGAGGCCGCGGCTGGAGACGATCTGCCCTTCGTTCATCGGGTATTCGTTCGGATGGCGCAGCGCGACGAATTCGTAGTCGCGCGACAGGTCGGGAAAATCGAAGCCGGCGACCCAGCTGACCGTGTCGCGCGCCGCCGCTTCGGCCCAGTCGAGGCGCTCGGCGAGCGGCTTCAGCTCCTGCGGCGTCGGCACGCGATAGAAGCCGCCGACCTTGACGTTGATCGGATGCACTTCGCGGCCGCCCAGCACCCGCAAAATCTCGTTGCCGACCTTCTTCAATTGCAGGCCGCGCTCGACCGCTGCGCGCTGCGTGCGCGCCAGCTCAATCGCGCTTTCGGCCCCGAGAAAATCGGGCGCCTGCAGCAGGTAGATGTGCAGCGTGTGGCTCTCGATCCATTCGCCGCAGTAAAGCAGCCGGCGCAGGGCCCGCAATTGCCCCCCGGCGGTGACGCCGAGCGCCGCTTCCATCGCGTGCACCGCACTCATCTGGTAGGCCACCGGGCAGATGCCGCAGATGCGTGACGTGATGTCGGGCGCTTCGGAATAATGCCGACCGCGTAGCAGCGCCTCGAAAAAGCGCGGCGGCTCAAAGATGCGCAATTCGGCGCGATCGACCCGGTCACTGCGCACGCTGAGGTGCAGCGCGCCCTCGCCCTCGACGCGCGCCAGATAGCCGACCTCGATCGTGCGGCTACGGGCCATGCCGGCGGCTTTCGTCGCGGAACGCGTCGGCGTCGGCATTGAATGTGCGGTAGAGCCGCATGATTTCGCCGTCGCCGAGGCCGAGACGCCGCAGCCAGGCGGCGAGCGCCGCGGTGTTCGGCGTCTCCTTCGGCCCGAAACAGCCGTAGCAGCCGCGGTTATGGCTCGGGCACAAGACGCCGCAGCCCGTTTGCGTGACGGGGCCGAGACACGCCGTGCCGTGCGCGACCATTACGCACAGATTGCCCTCGCGCTTGCAGTCGAGGCAGACACTGTGCGCCGGCACATTCGGCTTGCGGCCATACAAAAAGGCGGTCATCACGTCGAGGAGTTGCGTCTTGTCGATCGGACAGCCGCGCAGTTCGAAATCGACCGGCACGTGGCGGGCAATCGCAGTCGAGGCGCTGAGCGTCTCGATATATTGCGGGCTGGCATAGACCGCGGCGGCGAAGGCGCGCACATCGGCGAAATTGCGCAAAGCCTGGATACCGCCGGCCGTCGCGCAGGCACCGATCGTGACGAGCTTTTTCGAGGCGCGCCGGACGGCCTGGATGCGCTCCCGATCATGCGGTGTCGTGACCGAGCCTTCGACCAGCGACAGGTCGTAGGGACCGCGGATTTGGCCGCGCCGTGCCTCGGGGAAATAGGCGATTTCGACAGCGTCGGCCAAGGCCAGCAGTTCGTCCTCGCAATCGAGGATCGTCAGCTGGCAGCCGTCGCACGACGCGAATTTCCACACTGCGAGCTTCGGCCGCCGCGCCGCAGGCATGTCTAGAGCTCCCGGATCGTCAAGAGCGGACGGACGCGATCATAGCGCATGACGGCGCCGTCGCGGCAGATGAGGCTGCCGCCGAACTGGCAACGGCCGCATTGCCCGACCGCGCATTTCATATTGCGTTCGAGCGACAGGTGAATGCGCGCGGGCGCGATGCCGGCCGCCTCCAGCGCGCTCGCGGTAAAGCGCATCATGATCTCCGGGCCGCACACGAAGGCGGTCGCATGCGCGGCAGCAAAGCCGGCGCGGCCGATCAATTTCGTCACGACTCCGACATTGCCGTGCCACCTCTGGTCGGCGTGATCGACGGTGACAGCGACCTCGACATCGAGCCGCCGCCAGCGCTCGACCTCGCTGCGATAGAGAATGTCGGCCGGGCTGCGGGTGCCGTAGAGCACGGCGATGCGGCCATATCGCCCGCGCTCGGCGAGCGCCCGGCGGATCGCGCCGCGCAGCGGCGCGAGGCCGAGGCCGCCGGCGACAATGACGAGATCGCCCCCCGCCGCTTCGGCGAGCGGCCAGGTCGTGCCAAACGGACCGCGCAGCCCTAGCGCGGCACCCGGCCGCAGCGCCGCCAGCGCCTCGGAAACGGCGCCGACGGCGCGGATCGTATGGACGAGCGGCCCCGTTGCGGCGGCATCGCTGCTGACGCTGACCGGGATCTCCCCGATGCCGAACGCGTAGAGCATGTTGAACTGGCCAGGCTCGCCGGCCATGCCGGCGGCATCGAGCGCGAGGCTCCACGTGTCGTGCGTCTCGCGCCGCCGCGATCGCACCCGCGCGATGCGCGGCAGGAACGGCGCAGACGCGCCATCAGCGCGGGCTGCCATAGACATCGAGCATCTGCAGTTGCGCGGCATGCAGGCGCTGCACCAGCAGCGTCATGAACCGCTTCATCAGCTCGTAGCCGAAATCATGGTTTTGCTCGGCCTTGTCGCGCAGGCAGCCGGCATCGATCGCCAGCGCACGGGTCAATTCCACCGCCTGCGCATCAAAGACCCAGCGGTAGGGCGGCACGAGCCATGCGACGCCCGCGATGTCGCCGGGGCCGAGCGTCAGGAAGCGCAGCGGTCCCTTCCCCGGGGCCACGATCTCGAGCACGACATGGCCATGCCGGATCACGAAGAACTGGTCGGCCGGCTCGCCCTCGCGGAACAGATAACCGCCGCGGTCGATCCGGATGTTGCGCGCGCAGCCGCCGATCAGCTCGCAATACTCGCGCGCCAGGCCGGCAAAAAACGGATGCTCGCAGATCAGATGGTCGAGGCTGCGCGTCCGCATCACGGCGTCCCGCGCGCTCCGCCGGCGCCGTCGCTCGCGGCGATCGCGGCCACCTCCTCGGTGATGTCGATGCCGACCGGGCACCAGGTGATGCAGCGGCCGCAGCCGACACAACCCGACGTGCCGAACTGCTCCCACCAGGTCGAGAGCTTGTGCGTCATCCACTGGCGGTAGCGGGAGCGCGGCGAAGCGCGCACACTGCCGCCGTGCACGTGCGAGAAATCCATTGTAAAGCACGAATCCCATCGCTGCACGCGCTCGGCGGTGCGACCGTCAAGCGATATCGTGTCCTCGACCGACGTGCAGAAGCAGGTCGGGCAGACCATCGTACAGTTGGCGCAGGAGAGGCAGCGGTCGGCCACGGCCTCCCAGCGCGGATGTTCGAGGTTGCGGCGTAAGAGCGCCGGCACATCGGCCGGCCGCGGCATCGCGCGGCCCATCGCGGCCGCCGTGCGGGCGACGACCGCAGCCGCGGCCGCCACATCGTCCCCGCCCGCCCTACGGCGCGGGAGCTGCGCCAGCAGCGCGGCGCCGCCCGGCGAGCCGACCTCGACGAGAAACTCGTGCCGGTCGCCGTCGATCAACTCGGTCAGCGCCAAATCGAAACCGGATCGGACGCGCGGGCCGGTCTGCATCGAGACGCAGAAGCAGGTGCCGCCGGCACTACCGCAATTGACCGCGACCACAAAGATGTCGCGGCGTCTGGCGGCATAGCCGGGATCGGGATATCGGCCGCCCTGCAGCACGCGATCCTGGATCGCGATGGCCTGAAGGTCGCAGGCGCGTGCGGCGATCAGCGCGATCTTCCGTGCCGGCTCCGGCGCCTCGCTGATGGCAAACCCATCATCCGTCCGCTCGGCGCGCCACAGGCGCACGGTGGGCAGATGCAGAAACCGCTTCCACGATTGCGGCGTCGCGGCATACCCGAACAGCGCCGCATCACCCCGCCGCTCGAGACGGTAAGAGCCGCCCGCCTGTCGGTCCGTCCAGCCTTGCGGCAGATCGGTGAGGCCGGTGATGTCTGTGTAGATAATCGCGCCGTCGCGTACCGTCGGGCCGACGAGATGATGGCCGCTATCGACCAGCGCTTGCAGCAGCGCCGCCACGCCGGCGCGGTTGATGACTGCCGCATCGTCGCTGTGCTCGGCTTCTCTCTCCGCCATGGCGCCGATGGTATCGCAAAAATGCAGCGCCGACCTGCGGTAAACGCCTAGACGCGACTGAAGAGATCGTCCGGATGATGTGCCGCGCTACCGCGGCGCAGGATGCGGACAACGCAAAACGGGCGCAGCCGAGGCTGCGCCCGTCGCGTCGAGGCTCGGCTTAGTGGCCGCTGGGCGCAGGGGCGGGCGGCGCTGCCGGCATCGGAGCCGGGGCTGGGGCCGGCGCGGGAGCGGGAGCAGGCATCGGCGCCGGCGCCATGCCTTCGCCCTTCTTCTCCATCATCTTCTTCTTCATTGCGTGATGCACCACGTGGTGGCGCACGACGCGATGATGGGTCACGTGATGTGCGACGCGGCGACGGTGCACGACGCCGATCCGGCGCACGACCGAATGGCAATGCGTGCGGCGGTGATGGATGACCTCACACGTCGTAATCCGCTCGTAGCGAACGCCGTGGCGGACGAAATGGACAACATGGCGATACATCGGCATCGGCGCCGGGGCCGGCGCAGCCATCGGCGGCGGCGGCGGCGGAGCCATTGCCGGCGGCGGAGGCGGTGGGGTGGGAGCCGGCGGCGGCGGCGCAGCCTCCGGGGCGCAGGCCGCGAGCAGCGCAAAGGCTGCGACAACAATGAGCGGTCTTAGCGATTTGAGCACGGAACTCTCTCCTGAAATGAGGCGCGCCATGCGCAGCACAGTGCACATAGCATTTCCCCCTGCGCTACTAAAGCGCCTATTTGCGGGAGCCTTCCGGTTGTGTTGAGCCTGCGGCGTTTTCGCATCGCGACAGTGCGGCGCCGCATCATCCGATGCGGAATAATCGGCGAATCGCTAGTCGGGCCGCCCGGCCCGGCGCAGCCGGTAATGCGCCGCGAGCGTCGGCGGCCCGTCGCTTGCGACGATGTCGCGTGCTGCAAGATCGACCAAGTGCGCCAGCACTGAGCGTCCGGCCGCCGAGCGCAGCGCCGGGTTGAGCCCGACATAGAGCCGTTCGACGATCGCCTCGATCGTCTCGCACCCGGCCCTGAGGCAATCGACGATGCCGGTCTCGCGCTCGCGGCGATGCGCGATAAACGCGCGGACATGCCGCTCCGGCTCGACGATCGCCGGGCCGTGCGTCGGCCAATAAGTCTGGTCGCGGCGCGCCAGCAATTTGTCGAGCGAGGCCATGTAGGCGGCCATGTCGCCGTCGGGCGGGGCGATGACGCTGGTCGACCAGCCCATGACATGGTCGCCCGAAAACAGGATGCCGGCATCGGGCAGCGCAAAGCACAGATGGTTCGACGTGTGCCCGGGTGTGTGCACCGCCTCGAACCGCCAGTTGCCGCCGGCGATCCAGTCGCCGTCGCGCACGACGACATCGGGAACGAAATCCCAGTCGCCGCCCTCCTCGCTGCCGGCGTCGCCGCGCTTGCCGCCGGCATGTGGGCCGAAGCCGTAGGTCGGCGCGCCGGTCGCCGCCTTCACGGCGGCGGCGGCCGGTGAGTGGTCGCGGTGCGTGTGGGTGACGAGGATATGCGTGACCCGTTCGTCGGCGAGGCTCGTGAGCAGCGCCGCGATATGCTCGGCAAGGTCGGGGCCGGGATCGATGATAGCGACCGCGCCGTCGCCGACGACGTAGGTGCCGGTGCCGCGGAACGTGAACGGGCCGGGGTTCTTCGCGACGATGCGGCGCACCCCCGGCGCCACCGCTTCGAGCCGGCCGTATTCGAAGGCGAAGTCGCGACGGAACGGAATTTCGACAGGCATCGGCTTTACTCTTGCGTCATTGCGAGCGGAGCGAGGCAATCCCGCGCCGCCGCGTCAAATCCGGGATGCGCGGCAGGAACCGCCGCCGGTCACCGAGATTGCATCGTCCCCGCGGATCAAGTCCGCGGGTCCTCGCAATGACACCGGCGGGCGTTACCATTTGTTGCGCAGCTCACGGAGTTTGAGGAACACGGTCTTCGCGTCGGGATGCTCCGGCAGATCGGGGAAGGCTTCGCGCAGGCGGCGGATCACGCCGGGGCTCGACAGCCGGAAGAACGTGTTGATCTCCTTTTCGAGGCCGAGCGTTGTGACGAGCGCCTTGTTGGTGTCCTGCCGCTCCATGTCCGGCAGCAGCGCCTTCGCGCGCGCGTTGTCCGGCTCGCGGTCGAGCGTGAAGCGCAAATTGTTGCAGATGTAATCGTGGCCGGGATAGACGAGCGTCGTGTCGGGCAGTTTGGCGAGCTGGCCGGCGAACGTATTGTAGAGCTCGTTCGGGTGGCCGCCATTGTGGCAGTTGCCGGCGCCGGCATTGAACAGCGTGTCGCCGCAGAACAGCGCCGGCCGGTCGGTATGCGACAAGACGCAGATATGCGACATCGTGTGGCCAGGCGTGTCGAGGCATTCCAGCTCGACGCTGCGGCCGACCTTGATCACGTCGCCGGCGCCGAGGCCGCGGTCGATGCCTTCGATCTGGTCGCGAGCGTTCTTGTGCGCCAAGAGTTTGGCATGCGTTGCCGCGATCATCCGGTCGTTGCCGCCGGTATGGTCGCGGTGGTGATGGGTGTTGAGGATCTGGGTGATCGTCCAGCCCTTGGCCTTAGCCGCCGCAAGGCACTTTTCGGCGTCGAGCGGATCGACCGCCAGCGCCTCGCCGCTCTCGGGGCAGGCGATCAGATAGTTGAAGTTGCGCCCGGCATTGGCGGTCCAGATCTGTTCGACGAGCATCCTCCGCCTCCTTGGGTTTTCCGCCGCCGCGACTATAGGCCGGTGCCGCCGGCGCCGCCATCGCCGTAGCAAATGGCGAGCGCTTCAGCCGCCCGCAAGCATGCGGCCGGGGTTGAGGATATGGCGCGGATCGAAGGCGTCCTTGACCCGCCGCGACAACGCCACAAGCGGCGCGGGCTCCGGCTCGAAGACGGCGACGGCGCGGCGCAGCGCCGGCGAGCCGCGAATGAGCGTCGCATGCCCGGTGCTCTGCCCGTCGGCGCCGCGGATTGCCGCGCGGATCGCCGCTGCGCCGCCATCGCCTGCCTCGGGCACCGCCGCCCACACGAGGCCGCCGCCCCAATCGAGAAACCACACGGCATCGAGCGCGGCGAGCTTGTCGGCTATTTCAGCGCCGCGCGTCGGCGCCACCGAGAGGCGCCACATCGCGCAACCGGACAGCCCGGCAAGCGGCGCCGCTGCGCCCACTGCGCGCCACAGCACTGCGGATTCGGCATCACCCAGCGTGCCGGCGGCGCCGTGTTCGCGCGCCAGCGCATCGCGGCGAAAGGCGACCGACGGCGCATGCCCCTCGACCCTGAGCGCCACGGTCCCGGCCGCGATCCCCGCGATGTCGGCGCCCGCCGGCAGATAGGCCGCCCCCGACACGTCATGCGGCGAGCCGAGCGCCGCGGTCATCAGCCGCACCGCCGCGGCGGCATCCGGCGCGCCGATCAGCACGGTCGCGACGGCCTCCGACCGGGGCAGGACCTTGACCGTCACCTCTTCGAGCGCCGCCAGCGTGCCGTGGGAGCCGGCCAGCAATTTGCACAGATCATAGCCGGTGACGTTTTTGACGACCTTGCCGCCGGCCTTGAACGCTTCGCCCCGGCCCGAGACCGCGCGAAACCCGAGAAAATGGTCGCGCGCCGCGCCAGCCTTGATCCGCCGCGGCCCGCCGAGGTTGCAGGCCAGCGCGCCGCCCAATGTGGGCTCGCCGCCGTCCTTGAAAAGTCCGCGCCAATCGGGCGGCTCGAATGCCAGCATCTGGCCGGCCTCAGCCAGTGCCTGTTCGATGTCGGCGAGCGGCGTCGCGGCGCCGGCGGTCAGCACCAATTCGCTCGGCGCGTAGTCGCGGATGCCGCAAAGCCGCGACAGGTCGAGCACATGCGGCGTCTGCAGCGGCCGGCCGAGGCCGCGCTTCGACCCGCCGGCGACGATCTCGACCGCCTCCTCGTCCGCCAGCGCGCCGGCGACCGCGTCGCGCAACTCGTCGATATCGGCGGGGACGAGGCGGCTCACGCTCAAAACATGTCCGGCGTGATGACGTTCTGCGGCCGGTTCGTCAACAGCGCGGCGCGCATCGTCTCGGCCGATTTCCGCCGCGTGTCCTCCCAGGAATGCGGCGTCAGCCAGGCCGAATGCGGCGTCACGACGAGCCTTCCTTCAAGCCACGGCTCCTTCGCCCGATAGGCGCGCAGCAGTTCCGGGATCGGCTCCTGCGGCGGCTCCTGCGGCAGCACATCGAGGCCGGCAGCGGCGATGTGGCCATCACGCATCAGCTCGGCCAAGGCGTCGAGATCGAGAATGGGGCCGCGCGCGTCGTTGACGACGACCGCGCCCTGCTTCATGAGCGCCAATTCGTTGCGCCCGATCATGCGCTGCGTTTCCGGCGTCAAGGGCGCATGGATCGACAGATTGTCGCTCTGCCGCATCAAGTCTTCCAAGGTCGCGGCGCGCTCGATGCCGAGCGCCAGCTCGACGCCGTTCGGCAGATAGGGGTCGTAGAAGATGACGCGGAACTGCAAGGCCTTGGCGCGCAGCGCGACGGCGGTGCCGATGCGCCCCAAGCCCACGATGCCCATCGTCAACGTGCCGAGGCGCTGGATCATCGGGTTCTGGAACGAGCGCCACGGCGCCGGCGGGTCCTTCCGCTGCAGTTCGTGGTGCAACAGGATGCCGCGGCGCAAGGTCAGCGCCAGCGCGATGGCGTGGTCGGCAACCTCGGTCGTGCCGTAGTCGGGGACATTGCAGACGATGATGTTCTTCGCCGCCAGCGCCGGCCGGTCGAGCTTGTCATAGCCGACCCCCATGCGCACGATCGCGCGCAGCCTCGGGAAGCGCGCGAGATCGGCGCCGGTCACCGGAAAGGCGAGGATCATCAGCCCGTCGGCTGCGGCGCAATCTTCATCCGGCACGTCCGACAGCGCGCCGGCATCGCACTTTACGATCCTCACGTCGGCGCCGAATACGCCGCGCTCCAACTCGTCCGGGGTCTGGCGCGCTTCGGGATAGAGAACGGTGACGGGCATGGCATCCCCTGTCGCTGGCGAAATCCGCCCGACTCCTTGCACGCGCCGCCGCGCCGGGCCAGCAAATTTAGCTGGGTTTTCCCGACGGCGATCGCCACCGCATCGACCGCGGTTGCGCGAGGGTGCCTCAGTCGTAGGTAATCCCGATCGTCTCGGCGACGAGCACAGGACGCTCGCTGCCTTCGAGTTCCATCGTGCTTTCGTTGGTGATGCGGGTGCCGCCGTGCTCGATCGGCTCGACCGATTTGATCTTGAGGCGTAGGCGGATGTTCGCGCCGGCCGGCACCATGCCGGTGAAACGCACCCGGTTGGCGCCGTAATTGATGCCGCGCGAGCGGTGCTTGACGCGGTAGAGTGTCGCTGCGAGCCGCGGCACCAAGGACAGCGTCAGCCAGCCATGCGCAATCGTTTTGCCGCCCGGCATCTCCTTTTTGGCACGCTCGACATCGACATGGATCCATTGGTGATCGCCGGTCGCGTCGGCAAATTTGTCGATCTGCTCCTGCGTCACCGTGTACCAGTCGCTGACCCCGATCTCCTTGCCCTCATAGGCTTTGAGATCGGCGGCGCGTTCGACTTCCAGCATTGCCCACTCCTCGTTGTTCGGCCTCGCCCCGGCGCCGTTATCGGCTCGGCAGGAAGGTGCTCAGGGCCGCAGCCATGATGCGGTCGCAACCCCGTCCCCTCAAGGATCATTATCAGAGCGGACCCGGCGCGATGCCGCGGCATCGCGACCTCTTGGATTGCCTCCGTGACCAGAGGCTGCGAATGATCGCGACGTTGCCGCTGACATCCGAGACCATCTGGCACATGCTGCGCAGCAACGGAGTTTGAGCATGGCGCGTCCCGATAT